>JBDKTK010000037.1:0-6472 GCA_039680225.1 Syntrophaceae bacterium | reverse complement strand
GATGTCGTCAATGTGGACAAGACTATTTATGCGACCATGCGCAATGCCGGGGAGATCGACATCGTCTTCGACAGGCGCCTCAAGGACCGCCTGAAGATAATCCTCATGATCGACAACGGCGGCTGGTCCATGGACCCCTACGTACACATGGTCCAGACCCTGTTCAATTACGCCCGCTCCCAGTTCAAGGACCTCAAAATCTATTATTTCCACAACACGATTTACAGCCGCGTGTTCATGGACCCCCAGCGCCGGCTCAAGCCGTACATGGTAGAAGAGTTTGTCCGGCAGGACCCCGAAACACGGCTGATCATCGTGGGGGACGCCAGCATGGCCCCATACGAGCTGGCTTATGTGAACGGCTCCATCTATCTCGATCAGCGGGAGGGCAGGGCCAGCATGGATTACCTGCAGTTCCTGGCAAAGACTTTCCGCCACGCCGCCTGGATCAATCCCATGCAGGAATTTGAATGGGACGGCGCCTGGACGGTCAGGGCGATCCGCCAGGTGTTCCCCATGTTCGAGCTGAATCTCGACGGCCTGGAAAAAACGGTGCTGCACCTGATGGCCCGCAGTTGAGCTGCTGTTCCAATCCAGTCTTCATTTCGCCCCCTGCTTCCCCGGGGCGGCATGCCGGTTTTTTCCATCTTGATATCTGCAGCACAATTCACTATGGTCTGAACCGCTTTATTGCCGGAATGCCGGCGGGCTGCCGGTTCACGTAACAAGTTGATCAACCATCAGGGGAGGGAAAAATGAGGACGTTCAGAAGGATTATCGCTGTTTTGGCCTGCTTTATTTTCGCCGCACTGTCGGCGGCAAGCGGGCTCGGCGCCGAGGATTTGAAATTCGGGTACGTGGATGCCCGCAAGGCCATGAATGAATGCAAGGCGGGGAAACAGGCAAAGAGCACGATTGCCGCGGAAATCGACAAGCTGCAGAACCAGATCACGGACAGGCAAAACGAACTGCAGAACCTGAAGGAGTCCATCGAGCGGCAGGCCACCGTCCTCACCGACTCAGCCAAGTCCGCCAGGGAAAGGGAGTATCAGCAAAAGCTGCGGGAATACCAGCGGTGGGCCGATGAAATCCAGGTTGACGTTAAACAAAAACGCGAGGAGTTGGAAACAAACATCTCCAGGAACCTTAATAAGGTAATCCAGCAGATTGGCGCTGACGACGGATACACGGTCATCCTGGAGAAAAACGAGAAAGTGGTCCTTTACGTGACGAAGGCCGTCGACCTGACGGACCGGGTGATAAAAGGGATTGACGCCTTGTCCAAATGACGTATTCTCACAATTGATTGAGTGTTATCAGGGATGCCTGGGCCCTGATTCAAGGGGCCGGCGCCGGCGGAGCGCGCAGGCTGACAAATGATCATCCCCTGGTGAAGCTCCTTCCATACCCTCTTATGATGATTTTTGCCGGTCATCCCTTTTTTGAACCGCTTGAAGTTCATTATCTTTTTTAAAAGAACCGGATTTATTCAGATTTCGACAAAAATGTTAATTTTGAATTGTTCAGTCAATATGGTTTGTAATCCCTTTAAAGCAATGCAATTCCGTGATATACAGCCATTTCGCTTTAAAGGTCTGTCGTGGAGAAAGGCTTGAAAATGCCGGCCCAGGCGCCGAAACACAGGAAAATAAAGAAGGTCATGGTTGCCAACCGGGGCGAGGTCGCCCTGCGGATAATCAGGGCCATCAAGGATATGGGGCTCCAGGCGGTCGTGGCCTATGAGAAGCCCGACAGCGACGCCTACTTCATCCGGTTTGCCCAGGAAGCAATAATGATCGGCGAAGGGCCGATCAAGGATTATCTCAACATAGACAAGATGATCATGGCCGCCAAAAAGACGGGCGCCGACGCCATCCACCCCGGTTACGGCTTCCTTTCTGAAAACGCGGACTTCGCGGCAGCCTGCGAGGATGCGGGCATCATCTTTATCGGTCCGCCCTCAAAAGTCCTCAGGACAATGGGCAACAAGGTCTCCATCAGGGAAATCATGCAAAGCCTTGGCATCCCCGTAATCCCGGGGACCGGCCTGCTCCGGCAGGGGAAGGAAGGGATGCGCGAGGCCCTGGAATTCGGCAAAAAACATGATTACCCCGTTATGGTCAAGTCCGCCACGGGCGGCGGGGGCAGGGGCGTCAGGAGGGCCCCCAGCGGGTCCGTGCTTCTGAACTACATGAACCGCATCTGGTCAAAGCCGTGGAAGTCCTGGAAAGACGGCATATATCTCGAAAAGTACATGGAAACGGTCAAGCACGTGGAGATCCAGGTCCTTGCCGATCACTACGGAAACGTGATCCACCTGGGGTCGCGCGACGCCTCGGTCCAGAGGAGGCACCAGACCCTGCTCGTCACGGCCCCCGCTAACATCCCGGAAAAGATCCTCGAATCCCTTTACGCGGATGCCGTCAAGGCCGTCAGGCATACAGGATATGTGAATGCCGGGACTGTCGAATTCCTGGTCAACGCCAATACCGGCGAGTATTGGTTCATTGCCATGAACCGCCGCCTCGAGGTGGAACATACGGTAACCGAAGAACTGACCAATATTGACATAGTCCGCGAGCAGATCAGCATCGCCCAGGGCGAACCGCTGGAAATCCCCCAGGAACGGGTGGCTCTTCTCGGCAATGCGATCCAGGTAAGGATTAATGCAGAGGACCCCCTTAACAAATTTCTGCCCGAAGGCGGCAAGACAGTCGAACTGTACATGCCTCCGGGCGGGCCCGGCATACGAATGGACGGCATCCTTTACCAGGGATACAAAATCCCTCCCCAGTACGACCCCCTGCTGGTGAAGATGACCGTCAGGGGTTACGACTGGGAGCAGGCGGTCGGCCGGCTGGAGAGCGCCCTCGATTCGTTCCTGATAGTCGGTCCGCAGACGACCATCCCGTTTTACCGGGCCATCTGCGACGACCCCGATTTCAGGAAGGGGGATGTGGACACGCGATACATTCACAAGTTCGGCGGATCATTCAAGTACCCGGACCCGGGCAGCAGGATTCTCAAGCTGGAATCCTTTTTTATGGACATGTACACGGCCGAGTTCTTTCCGCACAGCTGGCTGTAATTATAGAGATCGGTTCCAGGATGTCGCTTAAATCTACAAAGAGAAGAATAAAGAAACTGCTCATTGCCAACCGCGGCGAGATAGCCATGCGGATCCTCCGGACTGCCCGGGAAATGGGGATCGAGTCCGTTATAGTCTATGAACAGCCGGACTGCGAGGCTTATTATATGCGCTTTGCCGACGAGACACTATTGATCGGCGACGGCCCCCGGAAGGATTACCTGGACATCGAGAAGATAATCTGGGCGGCCAAAAAGACGGGCGCCGACGCCATCCACCCCGGGTACGGCTTCCTTTCCGAAGACCCGGACTTTGCCGAGGCTTGCGAGCGGGCGCGGATCACTTTCATCGGGCCTCCATCCCGAGTGATCAAAATACTGGGGAACAAGGTGATTGCACGCGAAGCTGTGCGCCGGGCCGACATTCCCTTCATCCCCGGGACTTATGACATTTCCGCCGGCGACAGGGGGTACAGCGAGGCCATGGCCTTCTGCCACAGGTACGGCTATCCCGTAATGATCAAGTCTTCGGGAGGCGGGGGCGGCAGGGGCATCAGGAGGGTCAATTCCGAGGAAGAACTCTTCACGCAATTGCGCCGGGCCAGGTCGGAGGTCCGCAAGGCATTCAAGAACGAAGCGATCTTCATGGAGAGATGCATAGTTGCCCCGCGCCACATCGAAGTGCAGGTGCTGGGCGACAGCTACGGCAATGTCATTCATCTGGGCACCCGCGATTGCTCGATCCAGCGCAGGCACCAGAAGCTCCTGGAAATCGCGCCCGCAAAGCTGCCGCCCGATGTTACCGAGGCCATCTGCCGGACAGCGGTCCGGGCTGCGAAGGAAGTCGGCTATGTCAACGCCGGCACCGTGGAATTCCTCGTCGATTCGCAAACAAACGAGTTCTGGTTCATGGAGATGAACACCAGGCTGCAGGTGGAGCACACTGTCACCGAGGAACTGGTCAATATCGACCTCATCCGCGAGCAGATCAGGATCGCCGAGGGCAACAGGATTCAAATCCCGCCCTCGCGGATCCGGTTCCCCGGCAAGGCCATCCAGGTCAGGATCAATGCCGAAGACCCGCTGAACAACTTCATGCCGGACGGCGGAAAGGTTGTCAGCCTGTACATGCAGCCCGGAGGTCCCGGGATCAGGCTGGACGGCATAGCCTACCAGGGTTACAGGGTCCCCACGGAATACGACTCGCTGCTCGTCAAGATGACCGTGAGGGGATACAACTGGCAGCAGACAGTCCAGAGGCTGGAGAGGGCCCTGAGCCTCTTCCTCATATCCGGCCCGAAGACGACAATCCCGTTCTACAGGGCCATTTGCGCCAACCATGATTTCCGGGAGGAGAATTTCAACACGGAATTCATCCCGACCCATCACTCGGTATTCAAGTATCTGCCGCCGGTAGCTGAAATAAAACACCTCGAGGAGTTCATCTCCGAGGTGCATACCTCCATTTTCTTCCCGAATATTTATTAAAATCTTTTTACCCGGGTCGCCCGCGGGCGAGACTTTATGGAATTACGAACATTTGGATTGACATGAAATCCGCTGCATTTTATATAAACGCGGTGCAACGAACCGATGAGGAGGACATATGATTTTCAACGAAGAATTCGAAACCCTGCCAAGGGAGGTCCTGGAATCGCTGCAGCTCAAGAGGCTGCAACAGGTGGTGCAAAAGGTTTACCACACGGTTGGATTCTACCGCAGGAACTACGACGAGGCGAAGGTCAGGCCCGAAGACATAAAGTCGCTTGCCGATCTCAAGAGGCTGCCTTTCACGACCAAGCAGGACCTGCGCGACAACTATCCTTTCGGGCTCTTTGCGGTCCCCATGAGCAATGTCGTCAGGCTCCACGCCTCCTCGGGGACGACCGGCAGGTCGACGGTCGTGGGATACACAAAAAGAGATATCGAGACATGGTCGGAGCTGATGGCGCGGTGCTTTGCGGCGGCCGGCCTCAACAAGAACGATATAATCCATAACGCATACGGCTACGGCCTCTTCACGGGCGGCCTCGGCGCGCACTACGGGGCGGAAAGGCTCGGGGCCAGCGTCATCCCGATGTCCGGCGGCAACACCAAGCGCCAGATCCAGATCCTCCAGGACTTCGGGCCTACGGCCATCTGCTGCACCCCGTCCTATGCGCTCACGCTTGGCGAAGCCGGAGAGGAGATGGGGATCGACATGCGCAGCCTCAAGCTCCGGGTGGGGATCCTCGGCGCCGAGCCCTGGAGCGAGACGATGAAGCAGGAGATCGAGAGCAAGCTCAACATGATGGCCCTGAATATCTACGGCCTCTCGGAAGTCATGGGCCCGGGCGTCTCCATGGAATGCGCGGAAGGGCGCTACGGAATGCATATTTTCGAAGACAACTTCATCGTCGAGACAATTAACCCCGATACGGGAGAAGTCCTGCCCCCCGGGGAGACAGGGGAACTCGTCTTCACGACTATCACGAAAGAGGCGTTCCCGCTCGTGCGCTACAGGACGCGCGACATCTCCAGGATAATTACCGAGCCCTGCCGCTGCGGCCGCACTTTCGTCAGGATGGAGCGCGTTTCCGGCAGGAGCGACGATATGCTGATCATCCGCGGGGTGAACGTCTTCCCCTCCCAGATCGAAAGCGTCCTGATGGCGATTGAAGGGATCGAGCCCCACTACCAGCTCATCGTGGACCGGGTCGGCACGCTCGACACGCTGGAGATCAGGGTGGAAGTCAGCGAGAACATCTTCTCCGACGAGATCAAGGGCCTGCAAACAATAGAGAAGCGGATCAAGAAGGACGTGAAAGATTACCTGGGGGTGACGGCAGGCGTGAAGCTGTGCGAGCCCAAGACGCTCCAGCGCTTTGAAGGCAAGGCCCAGAGGGTCATAGACAAACGGACTATTTAGAGGGGAGGGGAAAATGAAAGTAGAGCAGATATCGATTTTTCTGGAAAACAGGCCTGGCGCCCTTGAGGGAGTGACGCAGGTGATCAGCGAAGCCGGCATCAACATCAGGGCCCTCTCCCTGGCGGATACGTCGGATTTCGGCATCCTGCGCCTGATCGTCAACGACGTGGAGACGGCGCGCCGGATCCTCAAGGAGAAGGGATATACAGTCAAGCGCACCGAGGTGGTGGCCGTGGAAGTCCCGGACAGGCCCGGCGGGCTGCACAGCATCATGAAGGCCCTCTCCAACAAGGGGATCAACGTGGAATACATGTACGCGTACGTGGAGCGCAGCGGCCAGAACGCGATCATCATCTTCCGCTTCAACCCCATTGACGCGGCGATCAGCGTCCTGCAGGAAAGCGGTTTCACCGTGCTGCCCGGGGATAAAGTCTACGCCATGTGATCCGAAAACGTTAATTTCACCGGATAACGGCC
>JBDKTK010000036.1:0-22029 GCA_039680225.1 Syntrophaceae bacterium | reverse complement strand
GAAAATCCTTTCGATTATCTCCTTGTCCGTATTATCGCCGGTTATTTCACCGAGCGACGAGAGTGCCTCGCGGATGTCAATGATCACGATATCGGGACTCAGGCCCCCCGAGAGTCCCGATACGGCTTTCCCGAGCGCTGCCGCGGCGTTTTCCAGGGCATTGCGCTGCCGCAGGTCGGAGATTATGATATCTTTTTGAGGGCCCGCGGAAACCCGGGATGCGGCGAACCGGAAAATCCCCTCCTCGATCAGTTCCATGTCGGCCCCCGTTTTTGCCGATACCGAAACCGGCTCGCACCCGGGCAATATGGATTCAAGCTCCCGGGAATCGATCCGCCGGGGCAGGTCCGATTTATTCACAACCGCAATGAGGCCCTTATCGCGGACTTCCCCGGCTATGTCCCTGTCCTCTGCATCAATCACGGAGCTGCCGTCGAGGATGAAGATGACAAGGTCCGCCCGGGCGAGCTCGCCCCGGACAAGTTCAACGCCCCTGGACTCGATTATATTATTCGTGGGCCGGATACCCGCGGTATCGGTCAGGTCTATCGGGATCCCTTTTATCCGGACGGTCTCGCGGATGAGGTCCCTTGTCGTACCCGGGATCGCGGTCACGATCGCCCGCTCGGAACCCACGAGCCGGTTGAGGATGCTGGACTTGCCGACATTCGGTTTCCCCGTTATGACCACGCGGAGGCCTTCCCGGTAGAGCTTCCCTTCCTCGTAGGTGGCCGCCAGGGACTTGACCTGCTCCGCTGCTTCCATTAGTTCCCGGACCATGTGCCGCGGGTCGGGCAGTTCGGTGTCGTCTTCGGGAAAATCTATAGCGGCTTCGAGGCGGGCGGCGGCATCGAGCAGCACGGATTGGAGCATCCCCGTTTTTTCCCGGAGCGAGCCTTTGAGCCGGGAAACGGCACGGCCCAGGGCCTCTTCGGTGCGGGCCGAGATCATCTCCATCACGGCCTGGGCCTGCGAGAGGTCCATCCTGTTGTTGAGGAACGCCCTTTTTGTAAACTCGCCGGGCCCGGCCGGCTTAGCCCCGGACCGGAAAATCTCGCCGAGTATCGTCTTCATAATGAGAGGCCCGCCGTGGCAGTATATCTCGAGAGAGTCCTCCCCTGTATAGGAGTGCGGACCTTTGAGGAAAGCGATCATCACCTCGTCCAGGACCCTGTTCCCGTCCTGGCTGACAATGTCGCCGTGGTAAAGGCGGTGTGAATGGAAATCAGACTTCTCGCGCCTCGGCCTGAACAGGCGCAGCATTATTGTTTTGGAAAGCGGGCCTGAAACCCGGATCACCCCGATTCCCCCCTCCCCGAGGGGCGAGGCAATTGCGGCTATCGTATCGGACCCGTCCACTTCTAAGGTGTTGATTGTTCCCTTTCCTTCTTGTTGGGAATGATGACGATTTTACGGTACGCACCTTCACCCCTGCTCTTGGTAAGCAGTGCGGGATCGTCCTTCAGGGCCAGGTGGATGATCCGCCGGTCGCGGGCGCTCATATTGCTGATGGTTACCGGTTTTTTCGACCTCTTGACTTTTCCGGCAAGCTTGGAGGCCAGGGAAAGCAGGTATTCTTCCCTTTTTCCGCGGTACTCTTCCGTGTCGAGGATGATGATCCTCCTGTCGAGCCTGGCCTTGTTGATGGCCTTGTTGATTATGTACTGGATGGCATCGAGGGTCTGGCCGCCGCGCCCGATAAGCAGGCCGCTGCCGTCCCCCGAAATCCTCAACGTGACCGACTCCTCGCTCTCGATTGCTTCAACGGGATAATCGAGCCCCATCCTGGCAAGGATGCCTTCCAGGATTTCCTTTGCGCGGCCCGCAGTCCGGGGGTCCGAAGCGGGCAGGTCGGAATAAGCGCTGTTATTCGGGGTTTCAGCCCTGACCTCTTTTTCCTCCTTCGGGGCCCTGGCATATTCAGGCTGTCTTTCAGGCCTGTCGGCTTTTTCAGGCTTTTCGGGCCACTCGATTTTTTCCTTTTCCCCGGTCTTTTCCGGTTGTAAAATTATAGTTTCCTGCTCCAGATCGAGCGTCAGCAGGCTCGCCCTGATGCGGGCCTTCCTGGCCCCGATCCCGAGCAGGCCGGAAGATCCGGCTGACAGGATCTCTATATTAAGCTTTTCTCTGGGGACGTTGAATTCCCTGCATGCTTTTTCAATGGCTTCGTCGACGTTTTTCGCCTCTATTTCCAGCTCTAAATTACTCATTTTTGACACCTCAAAACTTCAGCTTAAAAAAGTTCACATAAAGCGGCCCCCGGCAGGTTCAGGCCATGGTTTTATTCACGTAATACTGCTGGCCGATGCTTAAAATATTGTTGAAGAGCCAGTAGATGACCAGACCCGAGGGGAAGTTCAAAAAGAGAAATGTAAAGACAACCGGCATGAGCAGCATGAGCTTGGCCTGCATGGGGTCCCCCACAGTCGGGGTCATCTTCTGCTGCCAGAACATCGTAGCACCCATTATGATAGGCGTAATGTAATACGGGTCTTTCGCGGAAAGGTCCTGGAGCCAGAAAATGAACGGGGCGTGCCGCAGTTCGATCGAGTAAAGCAGGGCCTTGTAGAGCCCGAAAAAGACCGGTATCTGGATCACCATGGGGAGGCAGCCGCCCATCGGATTTACCTTGTGGCTTTTATAGAGCTGCATGACCTCCTGGTTGAGCCGGGCCTTGTCGTTCTTGTATTTTTCCCGCAGCTCGGTCATCTTGGGCTGGAGTTTCTGCATCTCCTTCATGGACTTGTAGCTCTTGTTCCCCAGGGGCCAGAATATTATCTTGATAACGACCGTGAGAATGACGATGGCCAGTCCGTAGTTGTGGACGAAATTGTACAGGAACTTGAGGGCGAGCAGCAGGGGGAGGGCCATCCATTTCATCCAGGAACCGAAATCAATGGAGTTCTCCAATCCGACGGCGGCCGACTTGAGGATCGCGTAGTCTTTCGGGCCGAGGTACAGGTTGTAATTGAAAGAGGTCGTCTGCCGGGGGGGCACCGGGTTCTTGGGCCCTTCGAGCGCGACCGTTATCAGGCCGCTGCTGTTGCCAAGCACGAGGCCTGTCAAGGACGGCTGCTTGGGGATCATTGCCGCGATGAAATACTTGCTTTCGTAACCCGCCCAGGACATGTCCGTACCCACGAACTTGCGGCTCTCGAGCTTCTTGGGGTCGGGAGTTTCAATCTCTTTCTTGCTGAAATAAATCGGGCCGGTACGGCCGTAGCTGTCGTCTTCCGCCTTGGGGTCGCGGTACTCGTTCCATGTCAGCATCGCCTTCTGGGCCAGATTGCCGGACGATGAGTTCACGACCCTCAACTCCAGGTCGATCTCGTACTTGTCGGGATAAAAGGTGAATGCCTTTTCCACCTTTACCCCGGCGGGGTTGGAGTATGTCAGGACCATCTGCTTCGGCCCGCTCACATCATCGAGGTTCAGGGAGGTTATCTTTGATTCGTATATGTCCGCAGGGTCGACATCCAGGCTGGAATCAGGAAACGTGACGGTGAGCGGGTACTGCATGCCCTCCTGGACGTCAACCATCTCTATCAGGCCGGAGGCGGGGTCGAGGGTCCTGTCATATTTTTTCAGCTTGAAAGAGGTGAGCACTCCGCCACGAGTATTGAAAACCGCCGTATAAAGCGGCGAATCTACTGTGATGCTCCTGCTTTGGACCTGCTGTTTGACTTCGGCTTTCGGCAGCCGGGCGGCAGTCGCCGGGGCCGCAGCCGGGGCGGGCTTTTCCGCAGTTGTTGCCCCCTGCTCGGACTTGGCCTGTTCCTGGGATTGCTGCTGGGGAGGCTTTTGGGCCTGCTGTTGCGGTTTTACAAAGAAATAATTGTAGCCCAGAACCACCAGGAAGCTGAGCACAATCGCCAGAATAGTCCTTTTATCCATTAATTCCCTCCAGATATTCCGTCCGCATTACACGACGGGGTCATAACCGCCCGGGTTCCATGGATGGCATCTCAGTATCCTGCGCAGACCCAGAAAAAAGCCTTTCGGGAACCCATACCGACCGACGGCTGTAAGCATGTATTCAGAGCAGGACGGGTAAAATCGACAGCAGCGAGGAAGGACCGGTGACAGAAATACCTGGTAACTCCTTACTATTAAAAAAAGGGCGTTCTTAATATATGTCTGCACTTAGGTTTCAGCCGATTGTTTTTTTAGCAGATCTTCCAATTCCCGCGTTATCTCCTGCAGGGAGCGGGCGGATACGTCCTTTCGCACTGTGATGACTATGTCCCTGCCTGCCGGAAGACTGTCTTTGTGCAACCTGAAAAACTCCCGAAGGAGCCGTTTTGTTCTGTTCCTTTTAACGGAGTTCCCGATCCTCTTGCCCGCGGTTATCCCGAGCCTCCTGGTCCCCTTGTCATTGGCAAGGAGAAGGACCAGAAAATTTTCCGAATAGAGCCTTGCCCCTTTTTGATATATCCGGGAATAATCCTTGCGCTTGCGAACCCTTTCATGCTTACCGAAGCTCTGTTCCATGAAGAGGGCCGTTCATCCACCTAGTAAAGATAAGGGCTTATTAAAGCGCGCCTGATTTCAGACGGTCAGCGCTTTTCTTCCCTTTGCCCTGCGCCTGCTCAAGACCAGCCTGCCGCCCTTCGTTGCCATCCGGGCCCTGAAGCCGTGGGTCCTTTTCCTTTTAATATTGGTGATCGTAACTAGAGTTTTCTTCATGTTTTAAATGACCCTGTTGAATTTTTTTGAAGCTATCTTGTAAACCATAATCAGCTGATTATGTCAAGGTTTTCTAAGTCATCATACACTTTCAACAGACGGGGGGCAAGGGAAGGGGGTTGATAATCTGCCCTGTTTTTATTATTATTTCTCCCGCGGGCCGGGCGCTTCGGGCCCGATTTTTATTCCATTGCACCTCACCCCCGCCCTTTCCCACGGAAGGGGAGAGGGAGATTATGAAAAAGTTTTAATTTAGAAAGGCGGACATAATGGCGGAAATCAAAAGCACCCTTGACCTCGTAATGGAAAGGACCCGGGGACTCTCCCTTTCGGACAAGGAAAAAAAAGAAATGAAAACCAGGGAGCTCTCGGGAAAGGTGAGGGCCCTGCTCGAGAGGTTCATAAATGAATACATGGGCTTGAAATGGCTGGAAACCGAGTTGAACACCCTGGGGATGGAAACAGACCCGAAAATCAGGGAGGCATTTAAAACTGAAATCGTGGAGAGGTTAAGCCCGAACGGTGACAGTGATAAGCTCCTGGAGGCCCTCGAGGGTGTTGCGGGCGTCCGGGCGGATGTCTACCGGGGCATTATAGCCGACTACGAAAGAAGCATGGCCGAACGAAAGCTGAACCTTTCAGAGAAAATTCATGCCGATTTAGCCGTTCAAGGGATATCGGGCCCCGCTGTCCTGCCGAACATTGCTGCCGACCCGGCCTGGAAAGCGGAAATGGAAAAAATGTCGGACGACTTCCGGAAAAAAATAAGATCGGCCTAAGCAGTCTTAACGCGTTTAGACGGGCGTTTTCAAAGGCATTTTCAGATATACTGAAACCAGTAATCCATCACCATCCGGAAATTATCCTGGACGGCCTTCCTGCCGCTCACGGGCATTCCATGGCCGGGGAGCAGGTACTCGACGTCAAGGCCGGCCAGCTTCCTGATGCTCTCTTTCAGGGCGGCGCCGCTGCCGCCGGGCAGGTCCGTCCTGCCGATGCTCTGGCTGAAGATCACGTCTCCCGAGAAGAGGGCTTTGCGGTCAGGCCAGTAAAAGCACAGCGACCCCGGCTCATGCCCCGGGGCCGGTATCACCTCAAGGCTGATTTCCCCGCTCTTGAGCGTCCCCTCGCCGAGGAACAGGTCGGGCTCGGGGAAAAAGGAGCTGTAGCCGTATTTCTGCAGCAATGTGTATGTGATCTCGCTGACGGCGATTTTGGCTTTTTGTTTCAGCAGCCGGATGGCCTCCATGTGGTCCGGATGGCCGTGGGTCATAAGGACGAGGGAAATCTCGGAAAGGGGGACATTGATCTTCTGCAGCCCTTCCTCCACGTGGCTGAAGAGGTTCAGATGGCCCGGATCGATCAGGATCTTTTCCTGCCTTGTCGGCCCGTCGATCAAAAAGGTGTTGCAGTTATTGGCGGTGCTGTCCTGCCAGATGAAACCATACAGGTTATCTGTTATTTTCATTCTATTTTCCTTAGCATCTGGCCGGGCAAAAAGCAATTGAGCGGATTGCGGCAATTCTTTCCCGGACTGCTTAATGTTTCTTGACCATAAGCCTGCAAAAAGTATAAATCCTTCAAATATTCCCATGAGAAAAGGACAACTTTGGCAGACGAAGACCTCTCGAAACTGCGGATCGAAAAAAAGGAAACTCCTTCCCGGCCCCGCAGGCGAAAATATCTGCGTTACGCTGTTGCGCTCGCCATCATGATTGCTGTTGCCGTGTTCCTGTTTTTTGCCGGGGTCTTCACTCCCGCATTTAACGTCCAGGTGCTGACAGTATCGAACGTCTATCCGTCGCAGGCCCTGACGGTCCTTACCGCAAGCGGCTACGTGACGGCCGAGAGGAAGGCCGCGGTGGCCTCGAAGGTGACCGGCCGGCTCGTGGCATTGTACGTGGAGGAAGGCAGCAGGGTCAAAAAGGGGCAGGCCATCGCCCGCCTAGAGAGCGAGGATGTCGAAGCGGCAAGGGGCCAGGCCCGGGCCAACCTGAATGTGGCGCGCCATAACCTTGACCAGGCGAGCGCCGACGAAGCGGACGCTTCCCTGCAGTTCAAGCGCAACCAGGAGCTTATTAAAAAAGGATATATCGCCCGCTCTGATTACGACACTTCGGAAGCCCGCGCCCTGAAGGCCAGGGCTGCGGTCCAGTCCGCCCGGGCGTCCGTCAAAGCGGCGCAGGCCGCTCTCAATGCAGCGGAGGTTGCGGTTGAGTACACAATGATCCGGGCGCCCTTTGACGCCGTTGTGCTCACCAAGAGCGCCGATATCGGCGACATAGTGACGCCGCTGGGCGCGGCCGCCAACGCCAAGGCATCGGTGGTGACAATCGCCGACATGGATTCCCTGCAGATTGAGGCAGATGTCTCGGAATCGAACCTGGGCCTGGTCAAGATCGGCCAGCCCTGTGAGATCCAGCTCGACGCCCTTCCGGACAACCGCTTCCCCGGCGTTGTCCACATGATAGTCCCGACCGCCGACCGCAGCAAGGCAACGGTGATGGTGAAGGTCCGTTTTGTGGAAAAGGACCCGCGCATCCTGCCCGACATGAGCGCGAAAGTCGCCTTCCTTTCCCGCGAGCTTACCGCCCGGGAACGCAATCCCCGGACTGCGGTACCCAGGACGGCCGTCCTGAACAGGAACAACCAGAAATCCGTTTTCATGGTCAATGACGGCAAGGCCGCCCTGGTCCAGATCACGGCCGGCGAAGAGCTGGGGGATATGGTTGAAGTCACGGCGGGAGTGAAGCCGGGCGACAAAATCGTTGCGAACCCCCCCCGAAGGCTGAAAACGGGAGACCGGGTCAAGGTCCCGGAGAAATGACCGCGGCCGGACATGGCAAATAGACATGCCTGAAAACCCCATCGTGGAAATCAGCCATATTTATAAATCATACAGCAGGGGGGGGAGGCGCATCCCCGTCCTGGAAGACATAACCTTCAATATAGCGGAAGGGGAATTCCTGGCCCTCATGGGGCCTTCGGGCTCGGGCAAGAGCACGCTTCTCAACCTGATCGCCGGCATAGACAAGGCCGACAGCGGGTCAATCCGGATCGGCGGCCTGGATGTGACATCCCTTTCGGAAACTGAGCTGGCCGGCTGGCGCGCCACCCACGTCGGGTTCATTTTCCAGTTTTACAACCTGATCCCTGTCCTGACCGCCTTCGAAAACGTCGAACTCCCCCTTCACCTCACGGCCCTGTCCAAGGCAGAACGCGAATCGCATGTGGAGATGGCATTGAAAGTCGTCAACCTCGCGGAACGCATGGAGCATTACCCGAGCCAGCTCTCCGGCGGCGAGCAGCAGCGCGTCGCTATCGCCCGCGCCATCGTCACAGACCCGGACATACTTGTTGCAGATGAGCCCACCGGCGACCTCGACAGGGTATCGGCCGAGGAAATCCTGGACCTCATGGGCCGCCTCAACAAGGAATCCGGCAAGACAATAATCATGGTGACCCATGACCCGCGCGCGGCCAAACGCGCCGAGACCATGAAATTCCTGGAGAAGGGCATCCTGAGCAATGCTCATCCTGAAACTCCTCATTAGGAATGCCTTCCGGCACCGGCTGCGCAGCGGGCTGACCATCCTCGGCATCGCGATCGCAATCCTCGCCTTCGGCCTGCTGCGCACCGTCATCACGACCTGGTACCTGGGAGTCGAGGCCTCGTCCGCCACCCGGCTCGTGGTCCGCAATGCCGTTTCGCTCATCTTTCCGCTGCCTCTCTCCTATAAGGACAGGATCCGCCAGGTCGAGGGGGTCACCCAGGTCACCTACGGGAACTGGTTTGGCGCCTATTACATAGACAAGAAGAACTTTTTTGCCAACTTCGCCGTGGAGCCCCGCACGTACCTGGACCTCTACCCCGAACTCGTCATGGACCCCGGTGAGAAAACAAGCTTCCTGAGGGACAGGCGCGGCTGCGTCGCGGGGATCAAGCTGGTGGAAAAATTCGGCTGGAAGCTGGGGCAGGGCATTACGCTGCAGGGGACAATTTACCCCGGGAACTGGGATTTCGTCCTCCGGGGCACGTACCGGGGACGGGACCGCAATGTCGACGAGACGCAGCTTTTCTTCCACTGGGATTACCTCAACGAGACCATGAAAAAGACGTCCCCTGCCCGGGCCGGCGAGATAGGGTTCCTGATGGTCGGCGTCCGGGACCCGGAGATTGCCGCGCAAGTGGCCGCTTCTATCGACAGCCAGTTCAGGAATTCACTTGCCGAGACCCTGACTGAAACGGAAAAGGCTTTCACCCAGAGCTTCCTGTCCATGGCCGAAGCGATAATCATCGCCATCCGGATAGTGTCCCTGCTGGTCATAATCATTATCCTCGCGGTGGTCGCAAACACAATGGCCATGACTACCCGCGAGAGGACGGGCGAATATGCCGTCCTGAAAACGCTCGGCTACGGTGCGGGGCCGATTGCGGTCCTGATTTTCGGGGAATCGCTCCTGATCACCATGCTCGGCTGCGCCCTGGGAATAATCTTCACTTTTCCGGTCGCTTCAGCTTTCGGCCAGGCCCTCAGTTCCTACTTTCCCTATTTTAACGTCGAGACTGAAACGCTGTACCTTGATGCGGCAGCGGCGGCCCTGGTCGGGATAATCGCCGCGGTCCTCCCGGCGCGGCGGGCGATACGGATCAGGATAGCCGACGGGCTGAGGAAGGTGGGCTGATGCCGGTCCCGTTGGCATACAATATCCGCAACCTCTGGGCCCGCCGGCTCACGACCGTGCTGACCGCCGCCGGAATGGCCCTGGTGGTCTTTGTCTTCGCGGCCATCCTGATGATGGCGGAAGGTCTGCAGAAAACTCTCGTGGAGACCGGTTCGTACGACAACGTTGTCGTAATCCGCAAGGGATCGACGTCGGAAGTTCAGAGCGGGATCGAAAGGGACCAGGCCGCCATCCTCGAAACCCTGTCGGGGATTGCGGCGCGCCCGGACGGCCGCCGCCTCGTGGCGAAGGAGATCGTGATCCTGATAACCCTGCCCCGCAGGGACAACGCCAACCCGGCAAATGTCCAGCTGCGCGGCATTGGCGAGAACTCGCCGGAGCTGCGGCCCCAGGTGAAAATAATCGAAGGCAGGATGCCCCGCCCGGGCTCCTCCGAAGTCATGGCCGGCGCCAGCATAGCCCGCCGCTTCCAGGGTGCGGGTCTCGGGGAATCGCTGCGTTTCGGGATGAGGTCCTGGCAGGTGGTCGGCGTTTTCGACGCCGGCAATACCGGTTTCAGCTCGGAAATCTGGGCCGATGCCGACCAGCTGATGCAGGCCTTCCGCAGGCCCGTTTACTCCTCGGTGATTTTCAAACTCTCGGATTCGTCCTCTTTCCCCGCAATAAAAGATTTCATCGAGAACAATCCCCGGCTGAGCCTGGAAGCCAAGCGCGAGGTCCGCTACTATGAAGAGCAGTCGGAGATCATGGCCAAGTTCCTGAGGATCCTCGGCCTGTCGCTCACGATCATCTTTTCGCTCGGCGCGATCATCGGGGCCATGATCACCATGTATGCAGCCGTCGCCAACCGGACTGCCGAAATCGGCACCATGCGGGCGCTGGGTTTCCAGCGGCGCAGCATCCTGCTCGCTTTCCTGCTCGAGTCCCTTTCGCTGGGACTGATCGGCGGGCTCGCCGGGATATTCTTCGCGTCTTTCCTCCAGCTCATGACGGTGTCCACCCTGAATTTCCAGACCTTCTCCGAGCTGGCCTTTTCTTTCAGGCTCACTCCCGGGATTTTTCTGGAATCAATGGGGTTCGCCCTTGTGATGGGCCTGATTGGAGGCGTGTTTCCGGCGGTCAGGGCGTCGCGGATGAGCATAGTGGACGCACTGCGGGAAAGCTAGCCCATGAGGAGTTGACTAAAAGATCAGGTCGATGCCGAGGATTACATTCAAAACCATGAGCGCCAGCGTCGCCCGGCCCCACCAGATATGCCAGGGCCGCAATTTTGCTGCCTGGGCGCCGACTGCGAACATTAATTGCCCGAGCAGCGGAGTGATAAGGATGGAAGCAATGATCATCAGGCCCACCCAGGTGTGAAGTATTGTGAAGTGCTCCCCCTGGACCTGGGAAATCGCAAGGGTTATGAAAAAAAACCCCGTAAGAGACAAGCCCATACCGGAGGTGTTAAGTGTTTTATGCCGTTTCAGCCAGGCGGGGTTTTTCCTCCGGAACATCGCGATGAGAACTCCCGCCGCAATCAGCAAAAAGGCCAGGGCCATGCAGGCAATATGCGTTAAGAGCAGCATAAGTCCTTTCGGTGAAATTTTATTCCTTCAACCTCAGAGATAACGTAAGCTCGAATCTCGCGACCGGCTCGTCCCCGAGTTTGGACGGAACGGTGGCTGTGACATGCACTGTCGTGTTGATGCGTTCCCCGGTCGCGATCGCCTCCCGGACGAGGTCCCTCACGGCCGGCCCGTCATTGCAGGTGAACAGCGTATCGCCTTCGGCCCTCTTCAGGAACTCCGCCCGGAAGTCCTTGAAAATGAGCGCCACATTCCTGCGGCTTTTCTGAATGAGGCGCATCGCCGTGATCCCTCCCGCCAGGTCCGCTCCCGCCGCCATCACCCCGAAATACATCGAGTTGAGGTGATTGCGCGTCCTGCGGTTGAGCCTGATCCGGATGACGCAGCGCTCGTCCGTCAGTTCCAGCAGGTACGGGGCAACGAAATGGAGCATCCGGATCCTGGTGAAGGCAAAAATCCGCAGACGGATGTTTTCCCTCATCCTTGCGGGCAGCAGTTTCAGAAACGGGTTCATCCGGGGCCCCGGAACAAAAGCCGCCTGGCATTGCCCTGCACAAGATCGTCGCGCTCGCCGGCACTGAGCTTCAGATAATCGAGTTTCTGCAGTTCGTAATAAGGAGTCCCGAAGGGGAAATCGCTGCCGAAGAGGAGCCGTTTGCTGCCGTATTTTTCCAGGAACTGCGCCATCTCCCGGGCGGACGCGAGGGCCGTGTCGGCGTATACGGATTCATCATCCCATATTCCGGCCTGGAAAAGCGACTGGAAACCGCCGTTGAGCCCGCCCATGTGGGGGATAATGACGGGGGTGCGGCCGGCCACCCTCTTGAGGAAATAAAGGGTGTTGCTGTACGACTCCTCGAGCATGATGGGGAGCTGCAGCCGGTAAGCCTCCTGCAGGAACTCCCCGCAGCGGGGGTCGTCGTAGTTATAGGTCGGCTCGTATTCGTGCCGGTGCCACTTGATCCCGCGATAGCCGTCCTTGAGCCGGTCCTTGCGGAAATCGTTCCAGACGAAAAAGTACGCGCCGTATTCATCATGCTGCCTTTGGATCTCCAGCAGGTAATTGTTGGCCTGCTCGCGGCAGAGCATCCACTGTTTATTGTCCCGGAAGTGATAGTCGCTCCGGTCGTAGATATCTTCGACCGGCGGTATGAGGCAGGCGCCCTCGATCCCGGCATCGTCGAGGTAGCTCCGGATTACGCTGATGGGCAGGTCCGAGTTCTGGACACCGCAATGCATGTGGGAATCAATGATCATGGCCGGCCTTTCTGTCTGGAGTTCAGGCCCGGATTTTCAGGACCGTCTTTCAGGCAATGTCGCCTTCGAGAAGAATGCTCCTTACCCGCTCCAGCTCTTCAAGGGTATCCACCTCGACGGAATCGAACTGGGTCTCGACTACCCTGAGCCGGTACCCGTGCTCTAGGGCGCGGAGTTGTTCAAGGGCTTCGAGCTTTTCCAGGCGGCCCTGTTCAAGCGCGGCGAATTTCAGCAGGAACCATTTCCTGTATGCATAAATCCCGTGGTGCTTGTAATAGTCCGTCGCGCCGCGGTCGCGCACGAAGGGGATCGTGGCGCGGGAGAAATACAGGGCGTCGCCGTTGCGGTCGAACACGACCTTGACGGCATTGGGATGAGTGATTTCCTCCGGGCGGCGGATCCGGTAAATAAGCGTGGAAAAATAAACATAGGGGTCCCGCAGCAGGGGCCCGGCCACTTCCGTGACTTGGGCAGGCTCGAACAGAGGCTGGTCGCCCTGGATGTTCACGATAATATCGGACTCGTGGAGGTCCATGCCCGTGATGGCCTCGGCGATGCGGTCCGTGCCCGAGCGGTGGCGGAAAGATGTCATGACCGCCGCCCCCCCGAATTTTTCCACCGCGCCGTAAATGCGCTCGTCATCCGTGGCCACGGCCGCCGCGGTGACGCCGGGGGCCCTCATGACCCTTTCATACACATGCTGGATCATGGGTTTGCCGCAGATGTCCGCGAGGGGCTTTCCCTCGAAACGGGTTGATGAATAGCGCGAAGGTATTATGCAGATTACTTTCATGGCGCGAGATACGGGTCCGGTTTCTCCAGATAGTTTACCACGTAATCGTTGACCGCTTCCTCCAGGCTGCGGGCGCTTGCGGCGTACCCCGCGCCCCTGAGTTTTTCCATCCGGGCCTCCGTGAAATACTGGTACTGCCCGCGGATGGATTCGGGCATGTCGATGTACTCGATTTCGGGCTTGCGCCCCAGGGCGCTGAACACGGCCGTGACGAGGTCCTTCCAGCTCCTTGCCTTACCCGTGCCCAGGTTGTAGATGCCGTTGACCTGCGGGTTTTGCAGGAACCACCACAGAGCGTCAACGCAGTCCTTGACGTAGACAAAATCGCGCAGCTGCCCGCCGTCCGTGTATTCCGGCCGGTGCGATTTGAAGAGCCGCACTTTTCCGGTTTCGCGGATCTGGCCCCAGGACTTGTGGACGACGCTGCGCATATCGTCCTTGTGATATTCGTTGGGGCCGAACACGTTGAAGAACTTCACTCCGACCGTTTTCTGATCGAGCCCGTTCTTCAGGACGCCTAGATCGAAGATCTGCTTGGAGTAGCCGTACATGTTTATCGGTTTGAGCTTTTCGGAAACGGCATTGTCGTCAGAAAAACCGAAGGCGCCGTCGCCGTAAGTGGCGGCGCTGCTCGCGTAGATGAAGCGCTTGCCGTGGCGCACGGCCCAGACCGCGAGGGCCCTGGTGTAAAGGTAATTGTTTTTCATGAGGTAGTCGGCATCGCGCTCCGTCGTCGAGGAGCACGCGCCCATGTGGACGATGGCGCTCACATCGAAAGGCAGCTGCTCGGCCATGATCATCTCCAGGAAGGAATCCTTGTGGATGTAATCGTTGAAGCGCAGGTTCACAAGGTTCTTCCACTTGTCGGTCGTGCCCAGCTCGTCAACGATGAGGATGTCCGTAACGCCCTCCCGGTTGAGCTTCCACACAAATGCGCTGCCGATGAAACCCGCCCCGCCCGTTACAACGATCATGCTTTATACCGCCTTTGCCGCTTTTTCGACGGCCTTGCTGATCACGCCGAAGCGCTCTTCCGACATCCGGATGGGGATGCCCATGAAAAGCGTCCTCCCGAGTATCTCTTCGGCCTGCGGGATCATGTCCCTGCCGTAGCTCACCTTGCCCTTATATCCGGGGTCTTTGTAAGGATACTTCCTGGAGCTGGCAAACGACTGCGCCAGGAAGTGTTCCCAGTTCGGGACGTAGTGCCACCGGTTGTCCTTGAAGTAGATCGAGTCCACACCGCCCTCGGAAAGCGCTTTCTGGAGTTTCTTCGCGCTTGCCGCATCGGGCATGTTGAATCCGAAGAACGTGGCTGTGTCGCCTTCGGGGTCGGCCATTGCCCTGAAGCCCAGGCCCTTTATTTGAGAGAATATCTCCCTGAGCCGGGCCTTGTTCTTTTTCTGCTCGGAGATGATGTAATCGATCTTCCGGAACTGGGCCAGTCCCAGCGCGCCCTGGAGCTCGTTCATCCGGTAGTTGAATCCTGTGATTGTCCTGCCCTCGGCCGCGCGGTTCATGCCCACGTGGTCGTGGCCGTGGTCGTGGTACCAGTCGGCTCGGTCGTAAAGGGCCTTATCGTCGGTGATGACCATCCCGCCTTCGCCGGTCGTCATCGTCTTGTAATAGTCGAAACTGAAAATGCCCATGTCGCCGAAGGTGCCGAGCTTCTTGCCGGCAAAGCTGCCGCCGCAGCTCTGGGCGTTGTCCTCGAGCAGCAGCAGGCCGTGCTGGCGCGCGGCGGCGATGATCCTGTCGATGCGGGCTGGCGCGCCGCACATGTGGACGGGGATGACCGCCTTCGTGTATCTGGTCTTTTTCCGGTTGATCTCCTCGGGGTCGAGGTTGAGGGTGTCGTCGATATCGGCCATGACGGGGACCGCCCCGACTTCGAGGACCGCCTCGTATGTCGCCAGGAATGTGAATGCGGGCACGATCACTTCATCGCCCGGCCCCACATCGAGGGCCGACAGGGCCACTTTCAGGGCCGACGAGCCGGATGTCACGCCCAGCGCGTAGCGCGACTTGTGATAGGCGGCGAACTCCTGTTCGAACTGGCGGACCTTGAATACCCCTTTGCGCTCGACATCGAAATTGTATCTCGTCAGGACGCCCGTCTCCATGACGTCCATAACTTCCTTTTTCTCTTCTTCTCCGAAAATCTCAAATCCGGGCATTTTTATCTCCTGCTTTGCTTACATGCATTCTCTGTAAATATCTATTGCGTCCTCGAAAGTGACCTTGCGCGGGTTGTTCTCCAGCGGCCTGAGGACTGTGAGCGCGATCCTGGCCAGCTCGGGGAAGTCCTCCTCGGGTATACCGAGGTCTTCGAGGCCCGTGCCGATCCCGCAGTCTTCGATCAGGGTGTCAACCGCTTCAACGGCCAGGCAGGCGGCATCGCGCAGGGCCATGTCGTCCACCATTTCGCCCATGACCTCCGCAATTATCGCGAATTTTTCGACCGCTCCCGGGATATTGAATTCCATTATCCGGGGCAGCATGATCGTGTTGGCCAGTCCGTGCGATATGCCGTACTTACCGCCCAGGGGGTACGACAGGGAATGGGCCGCTCCCACTCCCGCGTTTGCCAGGCCGAGCCCCGCATAGAGGCTGCCCAGCAGCATCTCGCTGCGCGCCTCGAGGTTTCCGCCGTCGTGCACACAGGTCCTCAGGTTGGACGAGATCAGGCGGACGGCTTCGAGCGAGAACATTTCGCTCATGGGGCTCGAGTTCACGGATGTATACGATTCGATCGCATGGCACAGGGCGTCCATGCCCGTGGCCGCCGTCGGCTGCGCGGGCAGGCCCAGGGTAAGCTCCGGGTCGAGCAGGGCCAGGTCCGGATACAGGAAGGGGCTGTTCATCCCCTCCTTTTTGGCCAGGTCCTTTCTCACGAATACTGCGGTGAACGTCACCTCGCTGCCGGTGCCGGCGGTGGTGGGGACCATGACCGTGGGCAGGCCCGGCCCGGGGACCTTGTTGAGGCCCAGGAAATCGACGGCTTGCGCCTTGTTGGCCACGATGGCCGCGACCGCCTTGGCAAGGTCCATGGAGCTGCCGCCCCCGAACCCGACCACCAGGTCGCATTTGCTGCGGGCAGCCAGCTTGGCGGCCTTGTCGGCCAGCTCCAGCTCCGGCTCCGCGACGACCCGGTCGAAGATCTCGTATTTCAGGCCGGACCCTTCCAGCATTTTTCCCAGCCGTGCGGCATAACCGGCTTTCGCCAGGTTATGGTCCATAACGAAAAAGGGCTTTTTAGCCCCCTTTTGTTTAATGATCTCAGGCAGCCGGCCGAACGATCCCGCTCCGAATACGATCCTCCTGGCCCCGGTAAATTCGAATATTTTGTTCATGTTCCAGTTCTTGTCTCCCTGTTTTTTTTGGGCTTTTTATGTGCCCTGAACTAATCGGTTTGAGGCGGTGTTGTCAAGTCCTTTGTTCGGACATACCAGTCAAGCTGGCGGCACAGCCCCCGGATGAGCCGCACTTCCCGCGAGTACAGCTTTATACGGGAAAGGAAGCGCCGGACGTTGAGCATCCAGTATTCGGGGTTCTGGTGCTGGATGAAGTGTATTTTCAGGAAGAGTTCCTGGAGCTGGCCGTACATGCCTTCGAGCTCGCTCTGGCGCGCCAGCTTCGGGGTGAATTTGGGGGAGGCGGCAGAGCGCGCCAGGAAAAGCTCGTAGCAGATTACCATGACAGCATGGGAGAGGTTCAGCGATTTGAGTTCCCCGGCCGTGGGTATCTCGACCAGGGCATGGCAGAGTTTCAGCTCGTCGTTGGCCAGCCCGAAATCCTCCGGCCCGAAGAGGACCGCCACCTTGTTCTTCTGCGAGAGGCCGATCAGGTCGCACGCCATGCCCCGCGGGTCCGCCTGGACCTGGCGCGCCTTCCCGATGCGGGACGTCGTTCCGACGATATACTGGAAATCCGCCAGGGCCTCGTCCAGCCCGTCAAAAAACCTGATCTTTTCAACATTCCCGCCGGCCAGATGGGTCGCCATCCGGCGTATCTCCTCCATGTCCGGCTCTTCGCGCTTCGTCACGTATATATTGTGAAATCCCATATTCATCGCCGCCCGCGCCGCCGACCCGATATTGCCCTGGTACTTGGGCCGGTGCAGGACGATCGTTATATTTTCCCTGATGACGCCGATAGACATAAATCATCCCTTTTTTTAAATTCCCCCCTTTAAAAGGGGGAGGGCTGAAAAGTAAATTTATTTGCCCTGTTCAGGCCAAATTTGATATCCCTTATAAACCATGCCGGATACTGAATCAAATCATTCCCTTAAGGGTGATTCCCCTGCGGTCCTCAGCAAAGCCGCGGCGGAACTCGGGATCAAGCTCGACGACAATCAGCTGGGCCTTTTCCGCACCTACGAAAAAGAGCTCCTTTTCTGGAACCGCAAGGTTAACCTGATTTCCCTGAAATCCGACTATGACATCCCTATCAGGCACTTTATCGACTCGCTCACCCTGATTGGATTTATTCACCCCGGCTCGCGGCTGCTCGACATCGGGACAGGGGCAGGGTTCCCCGGCGTGCCCCTGAAGATCCTCGACCCTTCAATCCGTCTCACGCTCGTTGAGTCCAACGGCAAAAAGGTCTCCTTCCTGAAGGAACTCTGCCGCAAGCTCAACCTCGAGGTAAAAATCCTTAATGCCCGGGTGGAAGACCTGGGAGAGGAGTACCGGTCGGATTTCGACATTGTCGTGTCCCGGGCCGGCCTGAGGCTCCCTGTACTCCTGAGACAAGGGGCTTTTTTCGCCGCCCCCGGGGGCAAGATTATTGCCATGAAGGGGGGCGGTTCCCAGGAGGCGGAATCCCTTCCCGAGGGCCTTCCGGAGAGGCTCGGACTGGCCCTCCCGGATACCCGGACGCTTCGCCTCCCCGTAACCGGCGATGGAAGAAAAATCCTAATATATTCCAAGGTTTATCCCCACAAAAGAGGTTAAAATAACTCTTTGCAAAGCCTATGTTTTGTGCTACATTGACGCAAATTCTCGCCCCAAGTTGCGTCCGGAATCCAATGAGAAAAATCATCAGCATAACCAATCAGAAGGGTGGGGTCGGGAAGACCACGACGGCAATCAACCTGGCGGCTTCCCTGGCTGCCGCCGAGAAAAAAACCCTGCTGATTGACTGCGACCCGCAGGGAAACGCCTCGAGCGGGGTCGGCATAGACAAATCCAGGACCGAGGAGAGAAATCTCTACCAGGCCCTGGTGGGAGCCATGCCTATCGGGGAGACGATCCACGATACGTCGATCCCCCATCTGAAGGTGATCCCTTCGAACCAGGAACTTGTCGGGATAGAAGTAGAATTCATCGGCCTTCCGGACCGGGAGCACAAGCTCAAGCAGCTGCTTCAGGCGTTCAACGGAGACCTTGATTATGTCATCCTGGACTGCCCGCCTTCATTGGGCGTGCTGACCATCAATGCCCTGGTTGCCTCAGATTCCCTGATCGTGCCCATGCAGTGCGAGTATTTCGCCATGGAGGGGCTCGGATACCTGATGAAGACGGTCAAGCTGATCCGGGCGGGCCTTAACCCGTCGCTCGCGCTCTCCGGGATACTGCTGACGATGTTCGATTCCCGCAACCGGCTGTCGCACATGGTCGAGGAGGATATCCGGAAGAATTTCGGCGAGAAGGTTTTTAATACGGTAATACCCAGGAATGTGCGGCTCTCGGAATGCCCGAGCCATGGCCTGCCCATAATCCTGTACGACATAAAGTCCCGGGGAGCGGCCTGCTACCTGGACCTGGCCAGGGAGATCCTGGCAAACGGGAGGAATTGATGTCCAAGGTTTCGCTCGGCAAAGGGCTGGGCGCCATGTTTCCGGACCTGGCAAGGGAATTGTCGGAGAGGCCGTCGTACCTGACCTGCGCCATAGAGGAACTCAGGCCCAACAGGTTCCAGGCCAGAAAAGATTTTAACGAGCAGGACATGAAGGCCCTTGTCGCCTCCGTGAAAGAGAGCGGCATCATCCAGCCGATAGTCGTCCGCAGGCTCAGGGAAGGCGGTTACGAGATCATCGCCGGCGAGCGGCGCTGGAGGGCGGCCCAGGCCGCAGGCCTCAAATCAGTCCCCGTAGTGATCAGGGAGGCAGCGGACCGGGACACGGCCGAGCTTTCCATCGTAGAAAACATCCAGAGGTCGGAGCTCAACCCTCTTGAAGAAGCCGAGGGATTCCAGATACTTCAGGAGCAATTCGGACTGTCGCAGGAAGATATCTCTTCAAGGGTGGGCAAGGACCGGTCGACAATTACAAACTCCCTGCGCCTGCTGAAATCGATCCCGGCAGTTAAAAAGCTGCTGGCCAGCCGGGAATTGAGCGCCGGCCACGCCAGGGCCATCTTAAGCCTGGAATCGGAGCAGCTCCAGGCCCGGGCGACTGCCGAGATAGTCAAAAGAAAGCTCAATGTGCGCGAGGCTGAGCGGCTCGTCAAAGCCCTTGCCGCAAAGAAGATGCCCCCAAAGAAACCGGCCCAGGCCCGGGAAGCGGCAATCAAGGACCTGGAACTGCGCCTTTCCAAGCGGTTGATGACGAAAGTGCGCATCAAGACCTCGGCAGGCTCTAAAGGCAGCCTGGAAATCAGGTTCTTTTCGGCGGCCGACCTGGAGAGGCTGCTGGCTGTTTTACTGGATAAGAATTGAGTTTGCACGGGATATATGCTACGGTTCGGCCCGGTTTTTTTAAGCCTCGGTTTCACCCGTAAAACTCGGGCCTGCATAAAACCTCACTTATCAACAGGTGTTGATAAATCTGTTAATCAGGATTTGATTTGGAAGTACTCTGGGAAAAAAGCGCTAATTTAATCAAAGAGAGAATAAGCAGGCAGAATTACGACACGTGGATCCAGCCGCTGAAGATTTCCTCTGTTGAGGGCGAAACTGTTAACCTTTCGGTGCCGAACAAGTTTTTCCGGGACTGGCTCGTTGAAAATTATCTGGCCGTGATCAGGGAATCCCTGAGCTCGGCGGCGGGAATAGACGTCAAGATTGTTTTCAGCATAGATAAAGCAGCAGATGCCGCAGTCCATTCCGAGGTTGCGAAAGACGAAAACAGGGAGAAGAAGCCCGCGCAACCGCGGCCGAAGGACCAGAAGATGTATTCGTCTCTCAACCCTAATTATACGTTTGAGAGATTTGTGGTCGGGACCTGCAACCAGTTCGCCCATGCCGCCTGCATTGCCGTCGCCGAGCAGCCGGCCAAGAATTATAACCCGCTCTTTATTTACGGCGGGGTGGGACTGGGCAAGACGCACCTGCTCAACGCCATCGGCCTGCACACCCTCACCATGAACCACGGCAAGCATGTGCTGTACGTCTCGGCCGAGGAATTCATGAATGAGCTGATCAGCTGCATCAGGTTCGACAAGATGCAGGCTTTCCGGGAAAAGTTCCGGTATATCGACTACCTGTTGATCGACGACATCCAGTTCATCGCCGGAAAAGAGAGGACGCAGGAGGAGTTTTTCCATACCTTCAACACCCTCCACGATTCCGGCAAGCAGATAGTTGTTACGAGCGATAAATTCCCGAAGGATATCCCGAACCTGGAAGGACGCCTGCGTTCGCGGTTCGAATGGGGACTGGTGGCCGATATCCAGCCTCCCGAAATAGAGACCAAGATTGCGATCATCCGCAAGAAGGCCCAGGAAAACGATATTATGATCCCCCAGAACGTGGAATATTATATCGCTTCCAAATCCGAATCGAGCATCCGGGAGCTGGAAGGCTTCCTGATCAGGATCGCCGCATATTCATCGCTGACCAGGAGGGAGATCGACATGAACCTCGTCAAAGAGGTCCTCAACAAGGTCATGAAACACGGCGATACAAAGGAAATCACCATTGACGAGGTGCTGAAGGCCGTCTCGGCCAAATTCGGCGTGAAAGTATCCGACCTGAAATCGGAAAAGAGGAACAAGAACCTTGTCCTTCCCCGGCAGATGGCCATGTACCTGTGCCGGAAGATAACCGGGGAGTCGTTCCCCGATATCGGATCGAAGATCGGCGGCAAGGACCATTCAACGGTAATTTACGCCAACAATAAAATGAAAAAGCTTGTTGAGGAAGACCATAAAACCAAGAGGCTGGCCGAGGAAATAGAAAGCGAACTGAGAAACAATTAACCAGGGGCAAGCCGTCCGTCAACAAGCGGCCTTTGACCACCTGTCTGATTATACTGGGAAAATAAGAGTTATCAACAATTCACAGGTACTACTACTTTGACTACTATTTTTTCAACTAAAGAAAGAGATAGGTAATAGAATGGAATTCTTTATCAGCCGTGAAACCATCCTGGAAGGCATTCAGAAGACTCTTGGAATTGTCGAGAAAAGAACAACACTGCCGATCCTCAGTAACGTCCTGATCAGGACCGGTACGGGCCAGATAAGGATTGTCGCCACAAATCGGGAACTGGGGCTCATCGCCGATTATCAGGCCGACGTAATCCAGCCGGGTGAAATAACTCTCTCTGCCAGGAAGCTCTATGAAATGATCAGGGAGGTGCAGGGCGAGGTCGTCCATGTCAAGATGAATGATGTTAATTGGGTGAGCATTACGTGTGGAAAAGTCGGGTATAAGATCCCGGGCATCGGGGTGGATGATTTTCCCAGCATCACGGATGATGAAAACACCCAGTTTTATAAACTGAAAGCCGGCATCCTCAAGGAGATGATAGCAAAGAGCTTCTTTGCAATGTCCCTGGAAGAAATGAGGATTTACCTCAACGGCGCTCTTCTGGAAACGGAAAAAGAAGGCGAAAGGTCTCTTTTAAAAATGGTTACCACTGACGGGCACCGGCTCGCCCTGGTCAGCATGGACACCGGCTCCCAGAATTTCCTCAACCTGGAAAAGGGCATAATCATCCCGCGCAAGGGCATAGCCGAAATCAGGAAACTCATTGAGGATTGCGAGGGGGATATCGAGGTGGGCGTCCGCAAAGGCATGTGCATAATCAAAAGGGACGGGGTCCTCCTCAAGGTGAGCCTTATAGATTCCGAATACCCGGATTACCGC
>JBDKTK010000035.1:0-8559 GCA_039680225.1 Syntrophaceae bacterium | reverse complement strand
CATTCCCGTGCGGGCCCTGGCGGATATCACAGGGCTGAAGAAAATTGTGCGGATGATCCCCAACGCCCCGTCCATAGTGGGCGAAGGTTATAATCCCGTCGCCTTCTCGCCCGGGATTTCCAAAAGCGAAGCCCAGGAATTCCTGAAATTATTGAAGCCCCTGGGCGATTCGCCGGAAGTCGAGGAGGACAAACTGGAAGCATACGCGATCGTAACGGCAATGGGCCCCACCTATCTCTGGTTCCAGCTGGCGGAATTGAACGAGCTGGCGAAATCGTTCGGCCTTTCGGAAAAAGAGGCGGCGAAGGCGATTTCCAAAATGGCGAAGGGCGCGATCAAGACCCTCTTCGACTCAGGGCTCGACGCGGCGGAGGTGATCAACCTAGTCCCGGCAAAACCCCTGGCCGAGGACGAGCCCGTCATACGAAATGCATACCGGTCCAGGCTCACTTCGCTGTATGGTAAATTAAAGGGGTGACCGGGAAGAAAGTTCAAAATTGGACGGGAATTTCTGATCGATAATTCGTCAGGAGCTGAAATGCCATGAAAATCAATCCGGGTTACCTGGCCCCCTGCGGGCTGTATTGCGGCGTGTGCGCGATCCTGTACGCCTCGAAGAACAACGACGTGAAATTCAAGGAGAGGCTTGTCGATGTGTACAAGGGCAAGCTGGCCGGTTCAGAGGACCTTTCCGTTAAGGACATTTACTGCGAGGGCTGCCTTTCGGACAAGCTCTTCATGTATTGCGAAAAATGCGATATCCGGGATTGCACGAAAGAAAAGGGTCTGACGGGCTGTCACGAGTGCGGCGAATTCCCCTGCAGGCTGATCAACGAATTCCCCCTGCCGGTCGGCAAAAAGGTGATCCTCAGGGGGGTCCCTTACCGGAGAAGTTCCGGAACGGAAAAATGGGTTGCCGACGAAGAGGCCCGCTATCAGTGCCCCGCCTGCAATAACAGGCTTTTCCGGGGGGCGAAAAGGTGCAACAAATGCAAGTCGGAAGTGGACCTTGATTGAGGACCGACGGTCCGGACGTCTGTTTCGCAGCACCTCACCAAAAAATATTTTGAAAGCCCTTGACAAATACCGGGATAGTTGTATATTACAACCATGAATCAGGATTACCGGGAGCTGTTCGACATACTCAAATGCTTTGCCCGCGACATACGGTGCTGCAGCCAGGGCGAAACTTTCTTCGGCGAGTTCACCTTCCAGCAGTTCGTCATTCTCGACATAATTGCGCAGAGGAAAGAAATACCGATGAACGAGCTGCACGGCCTCCTCTCGGTCGAGAAGAGCACGACAACCCGCCTCGTCAACCCGCTGATCACAAAAGGTGTCCTGAAGCGGACAAAAGCGGCCCACGATTCCCGGGCGGCCATTCTGGCATTGACCCCGGAAGGGAAAGAACTCCACAAGAAAGTGTGGGCCTGCCTGTCGGTTTTTTTCCGGGACGTTCTCAAGAATGTTCCCGCATCCAGGAAAGGTGATGTATTGGACTGCGCCAGGGTCCTGGTGAAGGCCATCCGGGCCGCCATAGACCAGACCAGCTGCTGTAGAAAATAACGGAGATAACATGGACAACTTATTCAAGACAATAAATCCGGCCTGCTGCCCTCTCCCCGCAAAAGATCTGAATAAGCCCGGCTTTGACCAGGATTTTGTTTCCGGGTCGATCGACACACCGGCCGGCAAAGCGCCCGCAGTGTCATCCCGCCTCATCCTGCGCGACCACTGGGGGTCATTCAAGGCCCGGTGGGGCGTGGGGAGGATGGACTACGCGATTGACCCCGGTCTGTATGCGCTCGGCAAACCCGATTCGAAATCCCCGGTCCTGGTCTCGGCCAATTACAAGATGAGCTTTGATCGGCTCCGGCAGGCATTGCCGGGCCGTGATGCCTGGATACTCGTCCTGGACACGGACGGGATCAACGTCTGGTGCGCTGCCGGAAAAGGCACGTTCGGGACCGACGAACTGGTCCGTCGGATAGAGGCGGCCCGGCTCAAGGATGTCGTCGGCCACCGCGATCTCGTAGTCCCCCAGCTTGCCGGGCCGGGAGTTGCGGCGCACCTTGTCAAAAAACTCTCAGGCTTCACGGTCCACTGGGGGCCCATAAAGGCCGCGGACATTCCGGCTTACCTTGATGCGGGCTACAAGGCCGACAGTCGAATGCGCCGCAAGACATTCACGTTCGCGGAAAGGATTGTCCTAGTCCCGATAGAACTGGTCCATGCCTTGAAACCGGCGCTCATCGCAGCGCCCGTCCTTTTCCTGCTCGGAGGCCTGGGCGGACCTGCAGGCTTTTGGGCCAATGCCTTGAATTACGGACTTTTCGCCGTGCTGGCGTTTTTCAGCGCCCTCATCGCGGGAACCTTCCTCAATGCAGTCCTGCTGCCGTACCTGCCCGGCCGGGCCTTCTCCACGAAGGGATTTTTCGTCGGGTTCGCCGTTGCCGCTGCCGTCCTCGCCGCGAGGGGCAACCTGCATTCATGGCCGGGGCTGATCGAGGCATTCTCCTGGCTGCTCATAGTTCCGGCATTCACGGCCTACCTGGCGATGAATTTCACCGGATGTTCAACATACACTTCGCTGTCCGGCGTGAAGAAGGAGATGCGCTGGGCCCTTCCCCTCGAAGCGGGGATGGCGGCCTGCGGCATGATCGGCTGGATAACATCGCGTTTCATTTCATAGGAGACATTGGGACATGAAAAACCTGCTTTACCTGCGCGACGCCGCAACGATCAAACTGGACGGAGACAAGTGCACCGGGTGCGGCGCCTGCCTGGAAGTATGCCCTCATGAAGTCCTCGTGATGAACTCCCGCCGGGTCCACATCCGCAATCGCGACGCCTGCATGGAATGCGGGGCCTGCAGCCGTAACTGCCCCTTTAAGGCCGTCACGGTCCAGGCCGGAGTCGGCTGCGCCGCCGCGGTTATCAGCTCGCTGACCAGCGGAAAGGGCAGCGCATGCTGCGGTACCAAGTGCGATTGCGGCATTGAGCAAAATAATGCGGACAAATGCGGATGACGGAACCGATTGTTCCGAACCCATGAGAGAAACGCCCTTGTACCGTTTTGAAGCGGGTGCGGCGGATTGCTGAGCAAAATGCAATCGGTTCCACACATCCGATAGAATAATTTTTCCGGCGATGCGGGCAATGCGCCTCGCTCGAAGCCCTGTTAATCATTTCCGGCCATTTACTCCCCCCTTAAATTTCACGAATTTAATCCTTGACAAAAGGAAATTACATTCATATATTTCGTATTAATCAGATATTTCAGAATATTCCAAACTATCATATAATTCGTAATGAGGTGATAAAATGGTAAAATCAGATCAGAAAAAGGCCAGCTGCTGCGGGTCTGATAATCAGGGGAAGGCAAGCTGCCGGGTCGAAGCGCTGATCAGCGTCGACGATCGCGGCCAGATGGGGCTCCCCAAGGATTTGAGGGACAAGGCCGGCATAAAGCCGGGAGACAAACTGGCCATTATCAGCTGGGTAAAGGACGGGGACGTTTGCTGCATATCGTTAATCAAAGCCGAATACCTTTCAGAGCGGGTGACGGAATTTCTTGGCCCCGTAATGAGCGGTTTGAGCGCAGGCGGCCAAAAGTGAACAATAAAGAGTGGACAGAAAAATGGAACAGGAAGAAATCAAAAAGGCGGTAAGGGACCGCTATGCGAAGATCGTCGTGAAAGCCGGCTCGTGCTGCCCCGGCTCAGGATCATGCGGGGGAGGCTCTCTGGAGAAGGCCGGCAAGGGTATAGGGTACAGCATCGAAGACCTGCGGAGCGTTCCGGAAGGGTCGAATCTCGGCCTCGGCTGCGGCAACCCCGTTGCGCTGGCTTCCCTGCGGGAAAAGGATATCGTTGTTGACCTGGGTTCTGGGGCGGGCTTCGATTGTTTCCTCGCGTCAAAAAAGGTCGGAGAGGGAGGAAGGGTCATAGGGATCGATATGACCTCGGAAATGCTCGAAAAAGCGCGAAACAACGCCCGCGAGGGAGGCTATCGGAACGTCGAGTTCAGGCTGGGCGAAATCGAGAACCTGCCCGTTGCAGATGAATCCGCGGACGTCATTATTTCCAACTGCGTCATAAACCTCTCTCCCGACAAAAAGAGGGTTTTTGAGGAGGCCTTCCGGATCCTCAAGCCGGGCGGCCGTTTGATGGTTTCCGATATTGTCCTGCTCAGTGAACTTCCCGAGGCGGTAAAGGAGTCGATAGAAGCTTATGTCGGTTGCCTCGCCGGAGCGGTGATGAAAAATGAATATCTGGGTGCAATCAGTGAAGCCGGTTTTCAGGACGTAAAAATAGCCGGGGAAACTCCTTATCCGGTCAAGGATTGGGCGGCGGCGCATCCGGAATCGGAGTTGAGCAGAAGAATAGGCGGCGAGAAACTCACGGTATCCATAGCGAGCATAAAAGTCCGAGCCCTCAAGCCCGGGCCGGGTGCGCGCAGGGCATAGAGAAAAGGACGAACAATGGTCTTCAGCTTTGCTTCTCCCGGGGATGAAACCCGGATAAAGGACCTCCTCAACAGCTGCGGTCTGCCTTATCAGGACATTGACGCTTTGAACCTGTCTCATTTCCTGGTTTTGCAAGACGAAGCGGGACTGGCTGGGGTCATCGGGCTTGAACCTTTCGGTCGGGACGCCCTGTTGCGCTCTCTGGCTGTGCGGGCCGAGGACCGCAACAGGAGGCTGGCCTCCCAACTCGTCACAGGCGCTGAAGAATACGCCCGGTCACTGGGCGTACGGGATCTGTACCTTCTGACCATGACCGCAGCGGATTTATTTACCCGGCGGGGATACGAAAATATCAGCCGCGACTCCGCCCCTGCGTTGATACAGGAGACGACTGAGTTCCGCGGCCTCTGTCCGGTGAGTTCCGTTTGCATGGTCAGGCATTTATAAGGATTAAACTCAACTCGCGAAAATCGGACCCGGAGAATCGGTCTGGAAAGAAAGGTCAACCTGCGATGAACACTGATTCGACAACTGAAAAGACATGGTGGGCCAAGGGGCTCCTTTTCGAGAATTGCAATTGCCAGATCGTCTGCCAGGGGCATATTTCATTCAGGCAATTGTGCAGCTACGAGCGATGTCTGGGCTACTGGGCGATCCACATTGATGATGGTATGTACGGCGATGCGGCCCTCAACGATCTTAATATCATAATCCTCTACGATACTCCCCAGATGATGGCTTCGGTCGGCTGGGTTGAGACCCTTTATATCGACGAGAGGGCCGGCGAGCCCCAGCGCCGGGCGATTGAACAAATCCTCACCGGACAGTCCGGCGGCCCCTGGGTCATCCTCAGCCGGTTCGTGGAAAAGCGCCACCCGACCAGATACCTTCCCATCAATTTCGATGACCAGGGGCGCAGGAAGAGGATGTGGGTCGACGGGCTTTTCGACACGACGATCGAGAACATCAAGGGGCAGGACAAGGGCCGCGAGGTTTCCATCGACAACATGTTCAACCTGATCCATTCTTCCCCGCAGGTGATCGCCTCGGGCGAATCCAAATGCCATGACATGGAGCACACCTTCTCCCTCAAAGGGACTCACGCCCTCTATTCACGTTTCTCCTGGACCGGGCAGTGAGGATCTGCTCATGGTTAAAATTTCCGCGATAAAGGGCCTGAATGACAAGGATAAATTGTTCCTGTTTTCCGGCCTTGCATTGATCACAGTCTTTTCCTGGGCCTATATGCTTCATATGGCCTGGAAAATGCCGATGACAGGGATGCAGATGACCAAGCCATGCCTGATGCACTGGGGTCCGGGGGACCTCGCCCATATTTTTGTCATGTGGTCGATAATGATGGTAGCCATGATGGTCCCCTCCTTCACCCCCATGGCCGCTATGTTTGCTGCTGTTAACAAGCAGCGAAACAAAGTGCAGGGTCCCCTCGTCTCAACCTGGGTCTTTGTGCTCGGTTACCTGGTCATATGGATAATTTACAGCGCCCTGGCCACTGCAACCCAGTGGGGTCTTCATCTCAGCGCGTTGCTCTCGCATGCAATGGTCATCACCAGCCCGGTCGTGGGGGGCCTGCTGTTAATCGCCGCCGGTGTATTCCAGTGGACGCCTTTTCGGGATGCCTGCATGAGCCGGTGCCGCTCTCCCCTGGGATTCATAATGACTGAATGGCGCGAAGGCCGCCGGGGAGCATTGATAATGGGTCTGAAGCATGGGATTTATTGTGCGGGCTGTTGCTGGATGCTGATGACCCTTTCTCTCGTGCTGGGCGTCATGAACATGCTGTGGATGGCCGCCCTTACCGCATTCATGCTGCTGGAGAAGACGACCGCCGCAAACTGGATCAGCCGGACGGCCGGCCTGATATTGATCGCCTGGGGAATGTGGGTCCTGAAGGGATTTATAATTTGATTCATCTCAAACGTCAGGAGTACCCGACAACTGTTTACTAGCCTGCTTAAAGCAGGCGGAGGACGACTTTATGAAAACGAACGACAAGGCGAAGAAAGAAAATCAGGATTGGGAATCACGGGAGTACGCTCAAGGAGATCAATCAAGACAGGGGCAAATCAGTTTCATTGAGGATGGTGTGCAGATTCTTTACGCAGGCGTTTTTAACATAGGCGCGGGGCAGGATGAAATTGTCCTGACCTTCGGGAATCAGGCAATAGATCCGAGTGTCATAAGGATAGACACGAAGATTGCCGTTACATTAAGGACGGCCAAACGCATGGCCATAGCCATGAGCGATATCATCCGGAGGCATGAGACAAAGAACGGCGAGATTGAGATATTGCCGAATAGAACGCCTCCTCCAACCGACGTGACAGTGCAATAAAGGCATCGCGCTGCACCAGCTTAAGCCTGCCTGCAGGCAAAGGGCGACTTTAATCCATGTCCGGGACGGCAACTGCAAACTGGAAAGATCGCATTGTTTCCGCCTCAGAGGCGCTGTCGGCCGTTAAACCGGGGATGAGCATCTTCGTCGGCACGGGCATAGCCGAACCCCGGACCCTTGTCAGGCAGCTCAAAGCCGCAGCCGGGAGCAATCTCCAGGACCTGGAAATAATTCAGCTCATGTGCCTTGGAGACACCATCGATGAGAGCTCTGCGGACAAATACCGGGTGAAGACATTTCACGAGGGATGCGTCGCCGGCAAGGCAATCGCGTCCGGGCTGGTGGATCTCATCCCCAGCCGCTTCTCCCAGATCCCCGCATTGTTCAAGTCCGGAGCGATTCATATTGACGCGGCTTTCATCCAGATAACCCCTCCTGCCGCAAACGGCTATGCCGCCTTGGGCGTGAGCGTCGATGTCGCCCGCCATGCTATGGACGGTGCGTCCCTGGTGATCGGTGAGATAAACGGCCATATCCCCCGGACCTGCGGAGACACTCTGGTCCATGTGGACGAATTCGATTACTTCGTGCAATCGACAACGCCGCCGCCCTGTCTTGCCCGGTGGCCGATCACCGATGCGCACAGGCAGACGGCCGCCAACATCTCTGCAATCATCGACGACGGAAGCTGTATTTCATTTTCCATCGGCCCCCTGTTTGAGGCCCTCGGGCAACAACTCAGCCGCAAACGGGACCTCGGCGTCCACACACCTTTCTTCACGGATGCCCTCATGGACCTGGCTAAAGCCGGCGCGGTATCCAACCGGCGTAAGAAATTTTACACAGGGATATCCGTCGCTTCATACGCTTTGGGAACCGCCGGTCTTTTGCAGTGGCTGGACAATAACCGCGCGGTGGAGTTTCACCCGCTCGACGTGGTGATGGATTTTAACAATATCGCCCGCAACGACAGGCACGCGGCAATTATTCCCGTTCGCAAAATCGACCTGACGGGAGGCATTGCCGGTGTCGGCGCTTTCCGGGAGTTGATCCAGGGCGCCGCCTTATCTGAAGGCGGCAGGACCATTTTCGCCCTCACCAGCCGCGACCGGGCGGGAAGATCCAATATTCGCCTCTCCGTCGAAGACTACCCCAATCATATGTCGAACAGGGAATCCCGGGGCATCGTGGCGACCGAATACGGGATTGCCCATCTCGAAGGCAAGACAATCCGGGAGAGGGCCTTGTCCTTGATCGACATCGCCCATCCGGACGATCGCGCGGCCCTTGTCCAACAGGCAAAAGAAGCGAAGGTCCTGTACGGGGACCAGATTTATATTTCCAATGCGGCCTTAAATTGCCCTGATAAGATTGCGGCCTCACACGTATTCAGGGACGGCCTCACAGTTCGCTTCCGGGCCATCAGGCCCTCCGACGAAGAAGAGATGAGGAGGTTCTTCTATCGGTTTTCCGAGACTTCAGTCTATTATCGTTATTTCAACCCCGTAAAAACAATGCCGCATACCAGGATGCAGGAATATGTAAATGTCGACAGAGGAACTGCAGTGTCCATTGTGGGGATTGTCGAGGAAGCCGGCGGGGAGCATATTGTCGCCGAGGCCCGCTACGAACTCTATAAAAACAGCGCCTATGCGGATGCCGCTTTATTCGTGGAAGAAAAATATAGGGGACAAGGGATCGCGACATTCATGCTGAACATGCTGATCGGCATTGC
>JBDKTK010000034.1:0-5336 GCA_039680225.1 Syntrophaceae bacterium | reverse complement strand
CCCAGGACGGGGTTGCCAGGCTGGCCCTGGAAAAGTACAGGGAAATAGTTGAAAAGTATCCGGGTACGGACGCTGCGAACCTTTCCCGCTACAGCATGGGCATTATATATTACAAGCTCAATGAATTTGACAACGCGGTCAAGTCATACGAGGAATTCCTGTCGAAGGCGAGGTCCAACGAACTTGTCGCCCTGGCATACAGCGGCCTTGGTTACTGTTACGAGGCCAAGGGGGATTTCTCCAAGGCCTTCAAGTATTTCGAGGACTCCGCAAAAGACCCGAACGGCGCGGCCTTTCGGGGAACGGCGTATCTCAACGCCGGCAGGATGGCGGAACAGCTCAAGAACAGCAAGGACGCTGTTGAATCATATAAAAAAGCTCTGGAAAGCAAGAACGACCCGGTTACCGAGATGTTCCTGAAGAGAAAAGTTTCCGAGCTGGAATAGAAGGGGAACAATGGAAAAGAAAATATACTCCGGAAACGAGGCGATAGCCAGGGGGGCGTTTGAAGCGGGGATCCGCTTCGGGGCCGCGTACCCCGGCACTCCGAGCACGGAAGTCATGGAAGAGTTTTCCAAATACCCGGGGGTGTACGCCGAGTGGTCGCCCAATGAAAAAGTGGCCCTCGAGGTCGCGATCGGCTCCGCCCTCGCGGGCGAGAGGACGATGGCGGCGATGAAGCACGTCGGCGTGAACGTGGCCGCCGACCCTTTGTTTACCGTAAGCTACACGGGGATTGAAGGGGCGCTGGTGATAGTCTCTGCCGACGACCCTTCCCTGCACAGCTCGCAAAACGAGCAGGACAACCGCAATTACGCCAAGTTCGCCAGGATACCGATGCTGGAGCCTGGCGACAGCCGGGAAGCCAAGGAATACGTCAAACTGGCGGTTGAGATCAGCGAGAAATTCGATACGCCGGTGTTCCTGAGGTCCACGACGAGGGTGTCCCACTCCAAGTCGATTGTGAACATTGAAGAGCCCGTGGAATTCAAGGACCGGACCGGAATAAAGACGGATGCTGCCAAATACGTGATGGTCCCGTTCAATGCGCGCGTGAGGCGCAGGGTTGTCGAGGAAAGGACGGTCCGTCTGAAGGAATTTGCGGAGACCTTCAGCGAGAACAGGGTTGAGATGAACAGCCCCGAGGTGGGGATAATAACTGCCGGAATGGTTTACAATTATGTCAAGGACGTGTTTCCGCAGTACTCGTACCTGAAGCTCGGGATGATATATCCCCTCCCGGAGAAGATGATCCGGGATTTCGCCGCGAAGGTGAAAAAAGTTTACGTATTGGAGGAGATGGACCCGTACCTGGAAGACCAGATCAAGGCCATGGGGATCAAGGTCGAGGGCAAATCGGTGTTCCCCTATACAGGGGAGTTCGATCCCGGGGTGGTGGCAAATTCACTTTCCGGAACGACGGACCCTTCGTGCCCCGTCGACGCCAGCCGGATACCGCCCAGGCCCCCCAACCTTTGCCCCGGATGCCCGCACCGCGGGATCTTCTATGTTCTGGGCAAGCTCAAGGCCTTTGTGGCCGGAGATATCGGCTGCTATACCCTGTCGTTCATGAAGCCCCTTGAGGGACTCCATTCCTGCATCTGCATGGGGGCGAGCATCGGCATGGCCCACGGCATGAGCAAGGCGCTGCGGGACAAGGGTAAAGGCAAGGTGATCGGGGTCATCGGGGATTCGACATTCATCCATTCCGGCATCACCCCGCTGCTCAACATGGCCTATAACAGGAGCGACGCCCTCGTGGTCATCCTGGACAACCGGACGACGGCAATGACGGGAATGCAGGACCATCCGGCCACGGGCATGACCTTGCAGGGAGAGAAAACAAAGGCCCTCAATTTCGCCGATCTCGGGAAGGTCCTCGGAATGGACAGTGTCCGGGTCGTCGATCCGTTCAAGATCAAGGCCGCCCGGGCGGCCGTCAGGGAGGAGCTGGAACGGAAAGGCCCGTCCCTGATCATTTCCGAAGGCCCCTGCGTGCTCCTCAGCAAAGCAGCCGGCAGGCCGTTCACGGTGGACAAGGAGAAGTGCATCGGGTGCAAGACCTGCATCGGCCTTAACTGTCCGCCGATTTCCTGGCGCAAATACGCTGAGCCCATTGTCCCCAAAGAGGGGAATAAGAAGATTGAGGGCTATTCTGTCATCGACCCCTCGCTTTGCAACGGCTGCACCCTTTGTCAGCAACTCTGCCCGAAAGGGGCGATCGTGGAGGTGAGCAAATGAACACGAACGATGTCAAAAGCATTCTGCTGGCCGGGGTAGGGGGACAGGGCATTCTCAGGGCAAGCGATATAATCTGTATGGCCGTGATGGAAGCCGGTTTCGATACAAAGAAGAGCGAAGTGCACGGAATGGCCCAGAGGGGCGGTTGCGTGACCAGCCACGTCCGGTATGGCGCGAAGGTCTATTCTCCGCTGGCGAGGAAAGGCGATGTCGACATCCTCCTTTCCTTTGAAAAGCTCGAGACGCTGAGATATCTTGATTTTCTGAAACCAGACGGTATTATAATCATGGACAAGGAGGAGATATATCCACCTGCGGTTAACCTGGGAATATCGGAATATCCGCGAGATATACTTGAGCAGTTAAAGGATAACTTTAAGAATGTCGTAGTCGCGGATGCACTGGCGCTGGCCCGGGAGGCCGGCAATCTCAGGGCGGCCAATACCGTCATGCTGGGGATTGTTTCAAAATATATCGATATCAAAGACGAGATATGGGAGTCGGTCCTCAGGAGAAGTTTTCCTGAAAAGCTCGTTGACTTGAACATCAAGGCATTCAGGTTGGGCAAAGAGGACTCTTAATGACAAAACCGCACCGTTGGGCGTGGGTTGTTATTGTTTTTTTGCTTTTCTTCAATGCCGCTCAAATTGAGGCGGCCGATCCGGATCCGGAAAAACAGTTTAGTTTTGCCGAATCCCTGTTTGAGCAGGGCGATTTTTTCAGGGCGATAACGGAATATAAAAGGTTTATCTTCTTTTATCCAGAAGATGAACTGGTGGAAGATTCGTATTTCCGGATCGGGGAGAGCTATTTCCACGCCGGGAGATGGGAAGAGACAATAACCTCGCTGGACGACTTCCTCAACGAGTTTCCGGAAAGCGACCTGGCCGATGCGGCCCTGTTCATCAGGGCCACTGCCCAGAAAAACCTGAAAAGATATGATGAGGCCCTGACCAGCTTTGACCAGATAATCAAGCGGGGCATTGAGCCTTACAGGGACCAGGCCATTTACCAGAGCGCCCTGGTATACGTTGCAAGGAACGACTGGGAGAAGGCGAAATCAGTTTTTTCCATGATGCCCGGATCAAGCCCGCTGTACCCTGCGGCAAAAACATTCTCTTCGGGCCTGGAAAAGATAAACGAGGTACCGTCCAAATCGCCTGTCGTTGCAGGCACGCTGGCTGCGGTCCTGCCGGGCTCCGGTCATGTCTATACTGAGAGATACCGTGATGCGGCGATTGCCTTCCTGCTTAACGGGGCTTTCATCTGGTCCGCGGTCGAGCTTTTCAGAAAAGATGAATATGTGACCGGCGGTATAGTAACTTTCTTCGAGCTCGGCTGGTACAGCGGAAACATATACAGCGCGGTGAGCAGCGCGCACAAATACAACGAAAGGTCGAAGGGGGAGTACATTAAGGAACTGCAGGAACGGAGCGCCTTATCGATAAGCTACAGCCCCGATTTCGGAAGGTTCCTGAAGCTCTCCTTTAGTTTTTGATGAGAAGGCTTCTGTTTTTAACAATAATGATTATATTAACCGCAGTCCCGGCTGGCGCCCGGGATTCGTTTTCGCCCTGGGATTTCAATACAGGCAAGACGGCTCAGGCGCAGGGCTCTGATGATAATATGTCTGCAGGCGCCAGGGCGCTTTCCTGGGGAGTGCGCTTTTACAGGGAAACGATTTCCCAGGTGGACGGTGAAAGGTGCAAAATGTATCCGAGCTGTTCCGCTTACTCCCTGGAAGCCATAAAAAAGCACGGGTTTTTTCTGGGATATGTAATGACCGCGGACCGGTTGATCCATGAAAGCAACGAAATGGACGATGCGACGAAAATAAAACTGAAGAACGGACAGGAACGGTACTATGATCCCGTTGAAGCGAACGATTTCTGGTGGTCCGGTAAATAGAGACGAGGAAAATGGCTGAAGATTACTACAAGACCCTGGGACTTGAGAAGAGCGCCAGCGCCGAAGATATCAAGAAGGCTTACCGGAAGCTTGCGCTAAAACACCATCCCGACCGCAACCCCAATGACAAAAAGAACGCTGAAGAGAAATTCAAGAAGATCAGCGAGGCCTACGCGGTCCTGAGCGATCCGGAAAAGCGCCAGCAATACGATAATTATGGTTCGGAAGCCTTCAGCCAGAAATTCTCCCAGGAAGATATTTTCCGGGGTTTCGATATCAACGACATCCTGCGCGACCTTGGGTTCGGCGGGCTGGGCGGTTTCACGGTTTTCGGGGGAGGGGGCGGCGGAAGAGGGCGCCGGCAAACATACCAGCAGAGGGTGGACCCGTTCGGGGAATACTACGGCGAGCAACAATACCGGCAGACTATGCAGCAGAGGGGCGAGGACCTCGAATACAATTTGTCTATCACCCTGGAAGAAGCGGCCGCCGGGGCCGAGAAAAAGATTGCCCTGAGGCAGGCCAATGCGACGCAGGAACTGAAAGTCAAGATTCCGCCGGGGATCAGCTCCGGGCAGAAACTCAGGCTGCCGGGAAAGGGGTCGCCAGGTTTCAGCGGCGGGCCGGCCGGCGATATTTATTTGAATATGAATGTTTTGCCGCATCCGGTATTCACCCGCGAAGGTGACGATATAGTGACCGAGGTAAGCGTCAAGTTCAGCCAGGCCGCTCTCGGCTCGAGCATCGACGTCCCGACCCTGAACGGCCAGACCAAGAGGATCAAAGTGCCCCCCGGGACCCAGAGCAATATGAGGATCAGGATGAAAGGCTTCGGCCTTCCCCGGTTCAAGGGCGGCGGCAAAGGGAACGAGTACGTCAAAATCAACGTGATCGTCCCCAAAAAGCTCACCGAAAAACAGCAGGAACTTGTCCGGAAACTATCTGAAGAAGGACTTTAAATAGTCACTCTAACATATTGTTATTATGTACTCCGTAACCAGAGGGGACCTTCCTGAAGGGCTTGGATGGGCCATTGAATATCTGAATGTTTGCACGCATAGCGGCCCCCACCTTGACGCGCCTTTCCATTATCACACCAAAATTGAGAAGCGGCCGGCGATCACATAATCTGAGAGAAGCGCTTCATCGGTACCAAGAAGGGTTGCAGTCACATGGAGAAGCTGGCG
>JBDKTK010000033.1:0-1733 GCA_039680225.1 Syntrophaceae bacterium | reverse complement strand
CAGCTTGTCGGCCGGGCCGGGACTTACCAGGTGAACATGCTGCCCAAGACGCAGATCAATATCATCCTGAGCGACCGCAACCTGGAAGCGGCCCTTGAGGCCATCCTTAAATCCGCCCATACGGGCGAACCGGGAGACGGTATCATCTTTGTGTATCCCGTCGACGAAGTGATCCGGGTGCGGACCCGCGAGAGGGGCAGCGACGCCATGATGTACCCCGGCGACATAGACGCAAAAAAGACAGGACCGTAGGCGAAAAAAAGCCGGGGCAAGCCCCGGCTTTCATATTCCCCCTCAAGTGGGGAGAGGGAGATCGGGGAAGTTATTTGGTTAACAGCCCCTCACATCAGCTCACGTTGAAAGTCGTCTGTTTCGTATCTGTTGAATTGCCGGCCTGGACAGTCGTCGTTACAGTGTATGTCCCCTTCTGGGCGTTCTGCGGCAGAGTAAGGGGAACGTTGGATGTGTACGTTCCTCCGGCCCTCTGAACCGTTACCTGGGGCTTGCCGACCACGTCGTTGCCGAACTTTATTTCCCTGGTTTCGGTTACATTCTGCTGGCCCTGGGGGCTGAGGACGGCGTAAGTCATGCCGAGGTTCACGGTCCCGCCGGGATTTATCGACTGCGGCGCAGCCGTCGCATTCTCGATCTTCACCATGTTTCCCTGGGAGGGATTGTAGTTGTATGCCGACGCGGTCTCCTGCTGGGTCCGGCGCTGGTCATAGCCGTAATGGCCTATGGCGCCGCCGAGGAGCCCGCCGACAAGGGTGCCCAGGACTATGCTCGTCCCGCTGCCATGGCCCAGGACTGCGCCCGTCACTGCGCCTCCCGCCGCGCCGACCCCTGCGCCTGTTGCCGCCCCCTTATGTTCCTCGGGTATGCTGGCGCATGAGATTGCGGCAATGAATGCCAATGCCATTATTACTGCGATTACTTTTCTCATCTTCTCCACCCCCCAATAACTTAGTGGTAAATCGTCAGAGAGGCCCGTCTCAGCTTTCCGTCGTCTCCCTGAACCCCTGCTTCATCTGCTCCCATTTCCTTTTTGCCTTTTGCTGCAATTTCCGTCCCGCTCCCTCAATATCGCTTTCCGCACCGGAATGCGGCATGTTGACCGCAAGCGCCGCTCCGGCTGCAATCGACACCGCCATCAGCGCAAGCGGGTTTTGTCCAAGGAAAGAGCCGTAACGGCCGGACATCATTGAGCGGCCCTCCATTGCCATTCTGCTTTCCCGGCGGGAAGCATCTGCGCCCGCCCCTTCCGGATAATGGCGGCGGTGCGCGTGCCGTGTTCCGGTATGCTCCTCGCCATGCAGGCCCTCCCCGGACGGCGTGAGCATCTCGGTCATAAGCCAGCTCAGGCCCAATCCAACCACGGCGGCGGGAAGGGGATTGTCCCTGACAAACCCGTACACGCTCGTCCGCACCTTCATTATACCTTCCCCTGCGTCGCGCGTCATCCTGCCGACGCGATCGATCGTCTGCTCTTTCAGAACCGATTTGGCAACGGACTTCACATGCTCGGGGGTAAACTTTTCCTGGATCTCGTCAATGGTCCTGCTCATTCTCCTGCGGGTCCGTTCGATGTCCCTGCGGATGTATTCGGGGTCCCTTTCCCCCGGCCCGGTTATCTTTGATCTTTCAGCCATTGCCTGTCCTCCTTAAGAGTTTCAACTGTCTGCTGCGGGACCAACGTCCTGCTCTTCAAATCGCTTATCCCCCTCTGGACAAAG
>JBDKTK010000032.1:0-4583 GCA_039680225.1 Syntrophaceae bacterium | reverse complement strand
GGGAGGCCGACGTGATGGTCATCGCCGGGACGGTCTTCGTGAAGATGGCGCCGATCGTCAGGCACCTCTACGACCAGATGATGGAGCCGCGCTGGGTGATCTCGATGGGCTCGTGCGCAAACTCGGGCGGCATGTTCGACGTGTACAGTGTCGTCCAGGGTGTCGACCAGTTCCTGCCCGTCGATGTTTACGTCCCCGGTTGCCCTCCCCGGCCCGATTCCCTCCTGGAAGGGCTGATCCTCCTTCAAAATGCAGTCGGGAACGAGAAACGCCCCTTAAGCTGGGTTGCCGGCCCTCAAGGCATAGCGCGGCCGGGCATGCCTTCGCTGCGGGATGAAAAAAGGCCGGCCAGGATGAAGGAAAACCTGCTCCAGTCCCCCGACGAGGTCTGGCGGGCATGAATATCATCCCGGGACTTAAAGCCCGTTTCGGCGAGGAAATCATCCGGGAACAAAAGACCGCGGATGGGGCGGACGGCATGGAGACTTTCTGGGCGCCCCCGGCCGATCTTCCGGAAATACTCCGGTATCTAAAGGAAGAATGCGGATTTGAGACCCTGTTCGACCTCACGGCAATCGACGAGCGGGCCCGCCGGAACCGCAACGGCTCTCCGCCCGGCGATTACACAATAGTCTACCACCTGCTGTCATACCGCAGGAACAGGGATGTCCGGATAAAGGCGGCGCTCCGGGGGGAATCCCCGACCGCTCCCAGCATAACCGGGATATGGCCGTCCGCCAATTTCTACGAGCGGGAGGCCTGGGACATGTTCGGCATTTCCTTTGAAGGGCATCCTTTGATGAGGCGGATCCTGATGCCGTCTTTCTGGAGCGGGCACCCGTTGCGCAAGGACCACCCGTCGCGCGCCACGGAAATGGGACGCTACAGCCTTTCGGACTCCAGGGAGGAACTCGAGCAGGGGCTCCTTAAATTCAGGCCCGAAGACTGGGGGATAACGCCTGCGGAGGACAGCCTTTTCATTAACCTCGGGACCCAGCACACGGGCACGCACGGCCCCATGAGGATCGTCCTGGAACTCGACGGCGAGCTCGTCGTCAATGCCGTCATCGATATCGGGTACCACCACCGCGGCCAGGAGAAGATAGCCGAGCGCCAGACCTGGCATTGCTACATACCTTACACCGACAGGATCGATTACCTTGCGGGATTCAATAACGAACTCCCCTACGTCATGGCCGTGGAAAAACTCGCGGGAATAAAAGTTCCCGACAGGGCCAAGGTCATCAGGGTCATGCTTACCGAACTCTTCCGGATAGCGAACCACCTCGTGTGGTACGGGACCTTCGCCCAGGACCTCGGGGCCATGTCGCCGGTCGTGTACACGTTCAACGACCGCGAAAGGTTTTACCAGGTAATCGAGGCGGTCTGCGGCGGGCGCATGCACCCCATGTGGTTCCGGATCGGCGGGGTTGCCCAGGACCTGCCGCGCGGCTGGGAAACCCTTGTCAGGGACTTTCTCAATTACATGCCGCCCAAGCTCGACGAATACGACAAGATCGTCCTCAATAACAGGATATTCAAGGACCGCACCGTGGGTGTCGGCAAGTACAGCCTCAAGGACGCCCTGGACTGGGGAGTGACCGGCCCCAACCTGCGGGCCTGCGGTTTCGAATGGGACCTGCGCAAGAAGCGCCCTTACTCCGGGTACGAAAATTTCGATTTTGAGGTCCCGACCGCCCCCGGCGGGGACTGCTACAGCCGCGCCCTGGTCCGTGTGGAGGAGATGCGGCAGAGCCTCCGGATAATCGGGCAGTGTGTCAGCAACATGCCGTCCGGGGAATACAAAGCAGAACAGACCGCGGCAACGCCTCCCTTGAAAGACCGCACCCTGCGCGACATCGAAACGCTGATCACGCATTTCCTGGGCGTTACCTGGGGACTGGTGGTCCCGCCCGGCGAGGTCTCATTCATGGCCGAAGGCGCAAAGGGGAATAACTGCTTCTACCTGGTAAGCGAGGGCGACACCGTTTCCTACCGCACCCGGATCAGGACGCCGTCTTTCGCCCACATCCAGACAGTGCCCATGATCGCGAGGGGGCTCCTTGTGTCCGACCTGATCGCCATCCTGGGGAGCATCGATTACATACCGTCCGATATCGACAGATAAGACAGATAAGGAGGATGATTTGCTGACAGAAGAAGAGATAAACCGGCTCGACCGTGAACTCGACGATTTCGAAAGGAAGACGGACGGCATCCTGGAGGCGCTGAAAGTCATCCAGAACTCGCGCGGCTGGATTTCCGACGATTCAGTCAACGAGCTTGCGGCTTACCTGGGCGCCTCTGCGGAGGAAGTCGAGGCAATCGCGACCTTCTACCCGATGATCTACCGCAAGCCGGTGGGCCGGCATATCATCCATGTCTGCGACAGCATTGTCTGCTGGATCATGGGATACGAGGGGATCTATTCGCGGCTCCAGGAACTGCTCGGGATCAAGCCGGGTGAGACCACGGCCGACGGCCGCTTCACGCTGCTGCCCACCTGCTGCCTCGGGGCCTGCGCCGGCGCGCCGGCGCTGCTGATCGACGGCCGGCTCCACCGCGATGTCACGGTCCGGAATATCAATGAAATCCTGGGGCGCTATGAATAACGGGGACCTGCACAACGAAAGGCCCTTGACGGGACTGTTCCCGGCAGACGGCTCTCCCCTGGGCATTGATGATTATGAAAAGGCGGGGGGATACTCTGCCCTGGAAAAGGCATTGCAGACGGCCCCTGCCGATATCACCAATGAAGTCAAAGCATCGGGATTGCGCGGCCGGGGCGGCGCGGGCTTCCCCACCGGGCAGAAATGGACCTTTGTGCCGATGGACGGTCCCGGGGGCAAAGCCCCCTCCCCCAGGGACATAATTTCCAATTCCGATGAAATGGAACCGGGGGCCTTCAAAGACCGCCTGCTGATGGAAAACAACCCTCACCAGATCATAGAAGGGCTGGCGATTGCCGCCCATGCCGTCGGAGCGGAAAAAGGTTACATCTTCCTGCGCCGGGAGTACGGCGAAGCGAAAGACCGGCTCGGGGCAGCCGTTGCGGAAGCTTACGGCCGCAACTATCTCGGGAATAACATTATGGGATCGGGGTTCAGCCTCGATGTGAAATTGCACGTAAGCGCCGGGCGCTATATCTGCGGAGAGGAAACGGCGCTCCTCAACGCCATTGAAGGGAAAAGGGCCATACCGCGGTCCAAGCCGCCCTACCCCCAGCTTACCGGGCTCTGGGGAGAGCCCGCGGTGGTCGACAATGTCGAAACCCTCAGCTGCCTTCCGCACATAATCTCCCGGGGCGCGGACTGGTTCAAGGGCCTGAGCCATACCGGCGAGGGCGGCACCAAGATTTACACCGTGAGCGGCCGCGCCAGGAACCCTGGCTGGTGGGAGCTGCCGATGGGCACAACCATTCGGGAACTTCTTTACGATCATGCGGGCGGAATGCAGGACGGCTATAATTTCCGGGGCGTGATACCCGGCGGGGCCTCGACGGACTTTCTCCTGGAAGAGCACCTGGACATCAGGATGGACTTCTCTTCGATGCAGAAGGCCGGGAGCCGTCTCGGGACCGGGACCATGATCATCCTTGACGACCGCACCTGTCCGGTCGGCGTTGTCCATAACCTGATGCAATTTTTTGCCCGCGAGTCGTGCGGCTGGTGTACGCCGTGCCGGGAGGGCCTTTCCTGGTTGAGAGACATCCTCCGGGCCATGGAAAACGGAGCGGGGGAAATGGGCGACCTGGACATCCTTGAGGAGCATACAAGACTCCTTTCCCCCGGCCACACCTACTGTGCCCTGGCCCCTGGAGCGGTCGAACCGCTGCAAAGCGCGCTCAAGTATTTCCGCGCCGACTTCGAGGCGCATATTCAAAACAAGAAATGTCCCTGGAAGACGTGATGCCCACGATTTATGTTGACGACAAAAAATATGAAATTCCGTCTGGCGTAAACCTCCTGCATGCCTGCCTGGGGCTGGGACTTGATCTCCCTTATTTCTGCTGGCACCCGGCCCTGCACTCCGTGGGCGCCTGCCGCCAGTGTGCCGTCAAGGAATTCAGGGACGAAAAGGACAATAAAGGCCGGCTCGTAATGGCCTGCATGACCGAGGCGAAAGACGGCATGCGCATTTCAATTGACGATGCCGAGGCGAAGGCCTTCCGGAAAAGCGTCATCGAATGGCTCATGCTCAACCACCCGCACGACTGCCCGGTGTGCGACGAGGGCGGGGAATGCCATCTCCAGGACATGACCGTCATGACCGGCCATTCGTACCGGAGGAGCAGGTTTAAAAAGCGGACGTTCTTAAACCAGGACCTCGGGCCTTTCGTGACCCATGAAATGGACCGCTGCATCCAGTGTTACCGCTGCGTGCGGTTCTACCGGGATTACGCGGGCGGGCGGGATTTCGACGTGTTCGCCTCGCACCGGAACGTCTATTTCGGGCGGAAGGAAGACGGAGCACTCGCCAGCCCGTTCAGCGGCAATCTCGTAGAGGTCTGCCCGACCGGCGTTTTCACCGATAAAACCCTGGCGCAGCACTATACCCGGAAATGGGACCTGCAGACGGCGCCC
>JBDKTK010000031.1:0-19615 GCA_039680225.1 Syntrophaceae bacterium | reverse complement strand
TACATGCCGGAAATGAAATATTCCGAAGGCAGCCAGGCGGGGGCGCTGTCCTTCACCACATCGTTCAGGGAAGTGAATGAGGACTCGAGGATGAGCACCGCCGGGCAATGCAGCCGCGCCAGCCTGGAGGCCATGGCGCCCCCCATGGAACTGCCAAACAGGATGATTTTCCCGGGGGGGACGGATTTTTTCTCCACCAGGAAATTCCAGGCGGCCTCCGTGTCCAGGATGAAACCTTTTTCGGAAGGTTTCCCGGTGCTTTCCCCGAAGCCCCGGTAATCGAAGATGAACGTGCTGAGGCCCATTTTCCTGAATGCGTCGACAATTTCCACGGAATGGGAAATATTGCCCGAATTTCCATGGCAGTAGAGCACGACGGCCCGCTCCTGCTCTGCGGGGACCCACCACCCGGCGATCATTTCCCCGTCCGGGGTGTCCAGGAAGACAGTCTCGAAATAAATTTCCCTGTCCAGGGGCGTGCACCTCAGCTTCCCGTCGGTCTGGTAGATAAGGGCCTCGCAGGAAGAGATGATCAATACCAGAACTGTCAGGAGCAACGGACGCATCAATGGCATTCAAAAGTTTCCTTTAAATGCAGAAAGTACTTTATTCTTCGATTGTCACTGAATTTTGTCCATAAGGGCCGGCCTCATTTTTTTGTGATATGCAGATGATTTTTGAATAGTTCCGGCCGGAAAAGGGTCATGACCATGAAAATAAACTGCCAAAGAACTCAAGATTGGCCATTACGCCGTTTGTGATGAATTCTCACGTGATGAACGGAGCGGACTTGATCGCGACACTGCCCTTTTTGACCCAGATCCTGACCACCGGAAGGGATTTCCCGTCCTGATCAACCACATTCGACAGCTCTTCCATTCCTTCCACATCCGAAAACTTGAATTCGTAATAGCAGACATCCTGGCAGAAGGGCTTCGCTATAAGAATTACCCGGTCGGATGTATAGGGGTGCTTCCTGGGGGTCCCTTCAAAACTGACGTGGTTGGCAGTGAAAGACGGCGGCTTCTTGTATAACTCGATTTCCAGCTTCCCGGATTTACTGAGCAACAGATCAAGGTCCATGACTTAGTCCTCCGAAGCGGTTTGAAACCAGTATAACAAAAAAGAAGAAATTTGATCTTTTTTTCAAGATATCAGGCCTTTCTGCTCGAACTGAGAGCCTGCTAATTTGATTGACAAATCACAACCCATTCCCTATTCTCCCGGCAATTCAGAACTTTTCAGGGAAATTTAAAGGAGGATGAATGAAAAAGTTCCTTATCTCTCTTCTCGTGTTTGCCTTCTCCGCACTCCTGGTCAGCGACGCGCTTGCCAGGGTTGGGGGCGGCAGATCGTCCGGGTTCCGCAGCTACAATTCCTCGCGGGTCAACACGCCCCAGCCCCAAAGGCAGGTCCAGCAGCCTGCTGCCCAGCCCCAGCCGGGAATGCAGGCGGCCCAGCCAAGGCCCTCTTTCTTCAACAGCTCCATGTTCAAAATGATCGCGGGGGGATTGCTGATCGGCACGCTGTTCTCGATGTTCTCGGGACACGGCTTCCAGGGCTTCGGCGCCCCGGGTTTGATTGAAATACTGCTGATCGGCGGGATCATATATTTCATTTACCGGTGGTTTACCCGGCGCAAGCAGGCTGCAATGATGTCGTCGTCATCCGCGGGTGCGGGCGCGGGCGGGTACCAGGCGGCTGCCCCGGCGTATTCAGGGCCGGCGCAGGACAAGTCTTTCAATCCCGACGTCACGATAAATGAAAACTTCATCAAGGACATCGCCAAGAGCTCGTTCCAGTCCGTACAGGCCGCGTGGACAAAAGGGGACCTGAAACCCGTGCAGCACCTTATGACGGACAGGATGTTCAAGTACCTCGAAGACCAGCTTTCCCAGGTCAAGTCAAGCGGACTGCGGAACATTGTCGAGATCGTCTATTTTCAGAATGTCGAACTCGTGGAAACGGACTCGGAAAACGAGGACAAGGTCGCAGTTGTCGAGATCGACGCCCTCATCAGGGATTACAAGCTGGACAGCCAGGACAAGGTCGTGGAAGGCTCGAAGGACAGCCCCTTTGAAATAAAGGAATATTGGGCCTTCGTCGGCAAGGGCCTGGACTGGAAACTGGACGATATCAAGCAGGTGGAATAAATCCTTAAAGATTTGCATTAGGGAATGATTGCAGGGGGCGGGCTCATTTGAAATGGGGCCCGCCCCTTTTCTTTTATCCCCCTCAACCTAACCCTCTTCCACCGGGAAGAGGGAGATTATGGAGAGTCCCCCCGGGAGGCGAAAAACGATCTTTGCCAATCCGGCGTAACCTGAAGAGGAACTTTAAAAAAATAAAAAAACGGCCCGAAATTCAGGCCGTTTTTTATAACGTAATCTCCTTTTAAGAGATTAAATCATTCTTTGTTAACGAGGACTATCTCAATGCGGCGGTTCTTTGCCCTGCCCTCCTTAGTGTCGTTCGGCGCAACCGGTCTGAACTCGCCGTAAGCAGCAGTCGACAGCATCGCTGGGTCTATTCCCGCCTTTTGGAGATAGCGCGTGACATTTGTGGCCCGGGCCGCAGAAAGCTCCCAGTTGGTGGGATATTTTTTGGCAAGATTTCCATGGATCTGGATGTTATCGGTGTGACCTTCCACCCGGATAACTTTGCCCTGGACATCCTTGAGGACATCCACCAGTTTTTCCAGGACCTGCTGCCCCTGCTTTTTGACTTCAGACTCGCCGGAGTCAAAAAGGATTGCGTCCACCATGTTGACCGTCAGCTTTCCCTTGAGTTCAGTTATTGTGATCTGGCCCTTGGCGACTTCCGATTCCATTTTTTTGAGCATGGATTCGTATGTCTTGCTGACCTGCTGGACCTTTTCCTTGGTCTTCTTGAGTTCTTCATTCTCGGCCCTCAGGGCGGCGTTCCTCCTGGACAGCTCGTCTGATTTCGCATTGAGGACGTTATTGAGCTCTTCCTTCTCGGCCGTTGTCGTCGCCAACTGCTTTTTCAAGCCCGTATTCTGCGCAGTCAGGTCCTTGTTCTTCTGCTGCTCGGCCGCCAGGTTCTTGCTCAGCTCATCGGCTTCGTTGACCTTTTTCATGTATGTGTCTTTCATGACCATGCAGCCCGATATCGCCATGACAAGACTCGCCGCGAATAAAAGGGATACGATTTTCTTGAACATTTTTACCTCCTTTTGCAATTTCAAAGACGGGAAATTTCCAACTACATACCACCAAAAAACGGATTTGTTAAATATTTTGAAATCTCATAAGGAATTATTTTTACGTGAATTTTTACGTTTGTTGATTGTTTGCAACAGGATAGTCCTGGGATCAATACACATCAAGGAAGTTGTCGAAGATGTATGATAAGTTTCAGCTTTCCCTATAAACTGGGCCTATCGATAAACGCGCGGCCCATGTATAAAATCAGCTTGCTTATTTTTTTCAAATTCTTATTATACGGCATGTTTTGGAGGTTTCCGTCATAATGAAGAAGAATCTTTGCCTGCTGATTATTATCCTTTTCCTGATTCCGGGCTGCGTCTCAATGACCAAATACAATGAGCTCAAGGACCGCAATACGGCCCTGGCCAAAGAGTCCGCCAAGCTCCAGCAGAGTAACAGGAAACTTGCCGATGAAGCCGCAGAACTCAAGAAAAGCAGGGAAGCGCTCCAGGGTGAGCTCCAGGCCATGAGGAAGGTCCCCGATTATTACTACCAGCGGGGGATCGAGCATTTCTCCGGGAAGAATTACCGCACGGCTGCAGACTATTTCGAGATCGTGGTTGACAGGTACCCCCTGGACCCCGCGGCCGCGGCATCCCGGGAGAAACTGCGGGAGATAGCGGCAATTTCCGCCGAAAATTACAAAAGGACGACCAGGAATATTGACGCCGCAAAAGACCCGAAGATAAAGGTTGAAATCCTGGACCGCGACATCGCGGAACGCTTCTTCACGAAAGACGATGCCGAAAAACTCCTCAACAAAAGAGAAATTTACAGCAACGAATTGTCCCTCATTGAGGAGATGAACAAGCATATTCTGGTTGAAGAAGACCCGACGCAGTCCGTAAGGTACTTCAGGACTACCAGGCCGACCATCCAGGAGATCAGCAACGAAAAATCCTTTAACGTGGAGCTTTACATAGTCCAGCAATTTTCGGGAAAGAAACGCTTCCGGATAAAGGCCAGGTACATCGGGGACAACTGGATCAGCTACGATTCCATTTCCCTGCGGGGCGAAAACGGCTCGCACGTCGATATCATCTGCAAGTACCCGGAGAAGCTCTCGAAGATGAGCGAGGACAAGATATACGAGTGGTCGGATAACGACGTCGATGAGGGCAGGATGAACGCGCTGCTCAAATCAGGGACAATCACGGTGCGCTTCGGGGGAGGCTACAGGTTCGGCTTCAGCCTCAACGACGAACAGATGACGGCTTTCCGGGAGATCGCGAAGAAGTACTCCACATTAAGATAGCACTTGCGGTCACTGAGCTTGTCGAAGTGACGTACAATCAAAACCTTCTACGCTCGTTTCGACGCTTCGGCAGGCAAGCTCAACGAGCGATTTTTTGCAGCCACTATAAACGGTCCGTTCACTGAGCCTGTCAAAGTGAACGCACCAATAATTTTGCTCCATTCGACAGGCTCAATGAGCGGCTCAGTCAGTGGGCTTCGTCCCAGTTCCTTCTGGAATGGATGTCCACTTTCAGGGGCACCTTCAGCTCGATCACCCCTTCCATTTCTTTCCTGATCATTTTTATGATCGCGTCCTTTTCTATGGCCGGGACATCGAAGACCAGTTCGTCGTGGACCTGCATGATCAGGCCTGCCGAGTAGTTTCCCTGCTTGAGATTGTTTTCAATGTTGATCATCGCGAGCTTGATGAGATCGGCGGCGGTGCCCTGCACGGGGGTGTTTATGGCAGTGCGCTCCGCAAACTGGCGGACCGCGAAGTTGGGGCTGTTTATATCGGGGATATAGCGGCGCCTGTCAAACAGGGTCGTGACATACCCGTCCCGGCGCGCCCCGTGGACCAGTGAATCGATATATGTCCTGACGCCCTCGAATTCGGCAAAGTACTTGTCGATATAGGCCTTCGCGAGCGGCTGGCTGATCCCCAGCTCTTTCGAAAGGCCGAACGGGCTCATCCCGTAGAGGATGCCGAAATTGATCACCTTCGCCTGGCGCCGCATTTCGCCGTTGACCAGTTCCGGCATGACCCCGAAGATCTCTGCAGCCGTCCTGTTGTGGATGTCCTCATCTTTCCGGAAGATTTCAATCAGCCTCTGGTCGTCCGAGAGGTGGGCGAGGATCCTCAATTCGATCTGCGAATAATCCGCCGAAATGATCAGGCAGCCTGTCGGCGCGATGAAGGCCCGGCGGATGCGCCTGCCCTCCTCCGTCCTGATGGGTATATTCTGCAGGTTCGGGTTGCTCGAGGAGAGCCGTCCCGTAGCCGTCACGGTCTGGTTGTACGATGTGTGGATCCGGCCGGTTGCGGGATTGACGAGCATCGGCAGGGCATCGACGTAAGTGGTCTTGAGCTTGGAGATGGTCCGGTATCCCAGGATCTCGGCCGGCAGTTCGTAATTGAGCGCCAGGTTCGCCAGGACGTCGGCGTCTGTCGAGTGGCCGTTCTTGGTCTTCCTCCCCTTCGGCAGGTTGAGCTTTTCAAACAAAATATACTGGATCTGTTTGGGAGAATTGATATTGAACTTTTCGCCGGCAAGCCCGTAAATCCTGTCTTCCGAGATCGACATGAGGCTTTCAAGCTCCTGCGATATCTCGCGCATGGCCTTGAGGTCGATGAGCACTCCCCTCTTTTCCATTGCGGCGAGGACTTCCGTCAGCGGCATCTCCATCCCGCAAAAGAGCTTTTCAAAACCGTCCTCCTTGATGCTGTCGAGGAGTATCCGGGAGAGGTCGAAAATCGCGCAGGCCCGCTGGCAGGAATAGTCCATGGCCTTTTCGACCGGCGCCGCGTCGAAAGAGATGGCGCTTTTCCCGCTCCCCGTGATGTCCTTGAGCGGCAGGAGGTCCTTGTCGAGATAATCCCGCGCAATGTCCACAAGTTGATGGCTCCGCTTGGAAGGGTTGAGGACATACGATGCAACCATGGTATCGCAGCCGACGCCCTTGAGGATGATGCCCTTGCGGGAGAGCATCAGGATGGCGGACTTGATGTCGTGGCCGACCTTGTTGATCTGCTTTTCCCCAAACAGGCTCGCAAGCTTCCCGAAAACCTCGAAGACCTCGAGCGGCATGAATTTATTGACGGGCAAGTAATAGGACTCGCCGGGGTCGCAGCAGAAGGAAATCCCGGCAATTTCGGCCGTGAGAGCCCCTGTTTCGGCCGCATCGGATGCAGGCTCGATGCTGAACGAGAAGCATCCCGCCTCCTTCAGCTTTGCGGCCATGGTTTCCAGCCCGGCCATGTCCTGCACGAGGTGAAGCTCGACTTCGCTTTTTATCTCCCGGATATCGAGTTCCTGGATCAGCTTCAGGAATTCGCATTCCTTGAAGATGTCGCGCAGCCTTAACTTGTCCGGTTCCTTGTAGCGCGCGGCCTCCAGGTCGAATTCCACCTCTATGCCGGATTCAAATGTTGCCAGGTCCCTGCTGAGCTTCGCGAGCGGGGCGTTTTTCTCCAGCGATTCCCGGATGCGGGCGTTCTTTATTTTAGGGATGTTGGCAAGCACGCCGTCAATGGAACCGAATTCCATTATCAGGTTGCGGGCTGTCTTTTCGCCGATCCCGGGCACTCCCGGGATGTTGTCGGATGTGTCGCCCATGAGCCCGAGGATCTCGACGACCTTGGCCGGTTCCACGCCGAAGTATTCCTTGACCTGCTCGATGCCGTAGACCTTGTCTTTCATTGTGTCCAGCATGAGGACGTTTTCGGAAACGACCTGCATCATGTCCTTGTCGCCGGATACTATGGTTACGCTGAAGCCCTCTTTGGAATACCTGGTTGCGAGCGCGCCGATTATATCGTCCGCTTCCAGCCCTTCCATCAGGATCACGGGGATCGAGAAAGCCTGGATGATGTCCTTGATGTAAGGGATCTGCGGGGAGAGCGCATCCGGCATCGGCTGCCTGTGGGCCTTATAGTCCTGGTAGGCCTCCGATCGGGAAACGCTTTTGGAATCGAAAATGACCGCGATATAGTCCGGCCTGCTTTCCCGGAACAGTTTGAGCAGCATCGCGGTGAAGCCGTAAATCGCATTCGTCGGGAAGCCCTTCGAGTTGGAAAGGTTCCGGATGGCGTAAAATGCGCGGTAAACGTAGTTGTTGCCGTCGATTAAAAACAGCGTGGGTTTCTTGTTTGTTGTTTCGTTCATTTAATCACCGGTCACTGAACTTGTCGAAGTGACAGTACAAATTAAATTTCTAAGCAATCGTATGCTCGTTTCGACAGGCTCAACGAGCGGCCATCAAAATATATCCGGTCACTGAGCTTGTCGAAGTGAACGCACTATTTCGAAGACTCATTTCCACACTTCGGCAGGCTCAACGAGCGGCCTTTTTACACTTCGAAATTCGTATTTATCTTAAACACGCGCACTGCGCGCATGCTGATGATATCGGTTATTCCTGTTTCTTCCTTTATGTTTTCAAGAGTCGCCTCAAGCTGCTCCTCGCCGGGGCATGTCAGGGTGAACCAGACATTGTATTCGTGCGGCCTCAGATAATTGTGAGTCACGCCGGGAAGCGAATTCACCTTGTCCACGAAATTATTTATGCGGTCCTCCGGGACCCGCGCGGCGCACAATGCGCTCACCAGGCCGAGCTTGCGGGGCTCGAACACCGCCCCTATCCTGCGGATGACCCCGTCTTCCTTGAGTCTCCGGATGCGGCCGATTATCTCGTCCTCGGTGGAACCGAGCCTCTCCGCAATCGCCTTGAACGGCTCGGCCTCAATCGGGAATTCCGCCTGGACCATATTCAGGATTTTTTTATCGAGTTCGTCCATTATAACCATACTGGATAACTATACTGGATTGTCATGCCTGCGAAAGCAGGCATCCAGGATATATCTGTTTCATAACAATGTCATCCTGAGGCGTCAGTTGAAGAATCTTTTTTTCAAACTGAAAAGACAGATTCTTCGTTTCGCTCAGAATGACAAACTTTGTATTTGCGTTTACAATTACCTGCCTATCCTGATTCCCGGCTCATAAATGCAGAGCGGCTCTTCCTGCAGGAGGTCGCCCGTTTGCTCATAAGCCCTGGCCCGGCAGCCGCCGCAGACCTTGATGAATTCGCAGCGCCCGCATTTTCCCTTGTATTTTCCGAGATCGCGCAGGTCCCGGAAAACCGGCGATTCTTCCCATATCTCCCGGAACGGAAGTTTCCTTATCTGACCGCAATCTACTTCGAGGTAACCGCATGGCTGCACCTGGCCCGTATGGGAAATGAAGCAGAACGAGTTCCCGCCCAGGCAGCCCCTCGTCATCGCATGCAGCGGATGCGAGTACGTTTGCGCGGCAGCGCCTTTATTCTGGTGGAGTATCCGGAAATAATGAGGGGCGCAGGTCGCCTTCAGCTGGAGCGGCGTGCAGGAGCTTTGCTCGTGGAACCACCCCAGGGTCTGCTCGTATTCGGCGGCCGAGATCTCCTGGCCCGCCAGGTCTTTGCCGCGGCCCGTCGGGACGAGCAGGAAGATGTGGTGCGCCGCCGCCCCGAGCCGCACGGCCAATTCCAAAATGTCCGCGATCTGGTGGATGTTGGCCCTGGTTATGGTCGTGTTTACCTGAAATTCCATCCCGGCCTTCTTCAGGCGCTCGATCCCGCGCAGCGCCCCGGCGAATGCGCCCGGGACGGCCCGGAAACTGTCGTGGCTCGCAGCGTCCTTCCCGTCGATGCTCACGCTCACCCTCTTGATCCCGGAGTCGAGTATCTTTCGGGCCACCTTGTCCGTGACGAGGGTGCCGTTGGTGGCGAGGACTATTCTAAACCCTTTGCCGCTGCCGTACGAGGCAATTTCGAAAATGTCCTTTCTCAGCAGGGGCTCGCCCCCGGTGAGTATTATAACGGGGTGGGCAAAAGACGAGATGTCGTCCAACAGGGACTTGCACTCGCCGGTGTCGAATTCGCCCTCGTAGGGGCCGTGGACCGACGAAGCGCGGCAATGCACGCACGACAGGTTGCAGCTCCTTGTCACTTCCCAGGCGATCATTCGCAGGTTGCCCGGCAGGGTTTTTGTTTCTTTCCGCTTCATGTGTTCAAAAGTTTTGCCGCTTCAACGGCAAAGTACGTAAGAATTATATCCGCTCCCGCCCTCTTTATAGAGACCAGCATCTCCATCATGGCGCGATCGCCGTCGATCCAGCCCAGGTTTGCTGCCGCCTTAACCATCGCGAACTCGCCGCTCACGTTATATGCGGCGATGGGCAGGTCGAAGTCCGCCCGGGCCCGGCTGATGATGTCGAGGTACGCGAGCGCCGGTTTCACCATGATTATATCTGCCCCTTCCGCGACATCGAGTTCGATCTCCCTCATCGCCTCCAGGGCATTGGGGGGGTCCATCTGGTAAGCCTTGCGGTCGCCGAACTTCGGGGCGCTCTCGGCCGCCTCCCGGAAAGGCCCGTAAAAACAAGACGCGTACTTGGCCGAGTACGCCATTATCGGCACATTCTCGCGGCCCGCCTCGTCCAGGACCTCCCGGATCGCGCCGACCTGGCCGTCCATCATCGCCGAGGGCGCAACCATGTCCGCCCCCGCTTCGGCGTGCGACAGGGCCGTTTCGGCAATCAGCTCGAGGCTACTGTCGTTGTCCACGCAATCGCCCTCCAGCATCCCGCAATGCCCGTGGCTTGTGTATTCGCACAGGCACACGTCCGTGATCACCACGATTTCCGGCGCCTTGTTTTTTATTTCCCGCACCGCCTTCTGGATTATCCCGTCGCGGGCATAGGCGCCGCTCGCCGTCTCGTCCTTCTTGTCGGGGATGCCGAACAGCAGGATTGCGGGGATGCCGAGGTCTTTCGCCTTGACGACTTCCTTGACGAGATGGTCGATCGACATCTGGAAATTGCCCGGCATGGAATTGATCGGCTTCTTGACGCCTTTGCCGGGAACGGCAAACAGCGGGTACACCAGGTCGTCCACCGAAAGTTTCGTCTCCCGGACCATCCGCCGGAAATTCTCATTCTGCCTCAGCCGCCTCGGCCTGTATTCGGGATAGTTCATGGTGGCGCCCTCCTTTTATTTCACTGCTCGTTGTGCCTGTTGAACGGTACCGTCACTTCGACAGGCTCAGTGACCGCAATAGACCGCTCGTTGAGCCTGTTGAAACGAGCACCTCGATCGGGAATAATTTAAAGGTACGGTCATTTCGACAGGCTCAATGACCGTTTATTCTCAGTGACCGGGCTTTATTCTATCCCTATCTCTTTATCGGTCAGATAGCAAGCGGGGTCCGGGGCCCAGGGGTCGCCGGTGGCCGCCTCGGCTCGGGCGCGGAAATTGCCGCCGCACACGTCGAGCCACTTGCAGGCCGCACAGCGGCCCTTCAGGCGCGGCTTCCTGTCCTTGAGCCCTGCCATCAGGCCGTTCGAGGTGTCCGTCCATATCTCGCTGAAAGGCCTCTTGCGCACGTTGCCGAACGAGTGGTCCCGCCAGAACTGGTCGGCGTGCACTTCCCCATCCCAGCTGACACAGCCGATGCCCACACCGGTGCTGTTGCCCTTGTTCATCTTCAGGAGTTTCAATACCTCCGCCGCCCTCGCCGGGTCCTCATTCAGGAGGCGCAGGTAAATATACGGGCCGTCCGCATGGTTATCGACCGTGAGAATTTCTTTCTGTTTTCCCCGCTGGAAGAGGTCGCGCGTCCTGTCCATTATGAGATCAACCGTCTTGCGGGTTTCTTCATGGGTCAGGTCTTCCTTCATCAGTTTCGAGCCCCGCCCGGAATAGACCAGGTGGTAGAAGCACGCCCTCGGGATTTCCTCCGACTCGATGAAATCGAAGATCGCCGCAATCTCGCGATAGTTCCTTTTATTTATGGTAAAACGGACCCCTACCTTGATCCCGAACTCGCGGCAGATCCTCATGCCGCGAACGGCCGCCTCGAAGGCGCCCTTTTCGCCGCGGAACTTGTCGTGCGTCGCCCCGATCCCGTCGAGGCTGATGCCGGCATAGGACAGGCCGATATCGCGGAAAACCGCGGCATTCTTTTCCGTGATCAGGGTGCCGTTCGTCGAGATGACGACGCGCATCCCCTTGTCCACTGCGAACCGGGCAAGATCTTCAATATCAGGACGGATGAGCGGTTCGCCTCCCGAGAGCAGGACGACCGGGGAGCCGAATTTTGCCAGGTCGGTGATGAGAGTTTTGCCTTCGGCCGTGTCGAGCTCGCCCGTGTACTCGATATTCCTGGAACTGGAATAGCAGTGCACGCAGCGCAGGTTGCACCGCCTCGTGACATTCCAGACCACAACGGGCTTTTTGTCCTTCGAAAACTGCAGCAGGTGCGAGGGGAGCTTCGCGGAATCCTCTCCGTAGCGCAGGACGTCCGCCGCTTCAACGGCGCCGCAGTAGAGCTTGGAAATACCGATCATGAAAACAGCCCTCCCTTTTCAGACCGGAAGAATTCCCCGATCGAGGCGACGAGCCCGGGGATCGTGTATTCGTTCTGCATAATGTCTATTCTGAATCCGTTCTTTTTGGCGGCCGCCGCCGTGACGGGGCCGATACAGGCGATTTTTACCTTTTCGGGAAGCTTGAAATCCTTGCCCATGATGTGCACGAAATTCGCCACCGTCGAGGGGCTCGTGAAGGTGATCACATCCACGCGCCCTTTATCAAGATGTTCCTGGAGTTCGGACTTTTTCGCGCCCGACTGCACCGTGCGGTAAGCGGTCACGACATCCACCGAGGCGCCCATCTTCGCAAGCTCCTCCGGGATAATGTCCCGCGCGATTTCCGCCCGCGGCAGGAGGATCTTCTTCCCCCGCACGTCGATCCCGGAAAAGGATTTGATCACGCCTTCGGAAATATACTCGTTCGGGACCATTTCCACGTGAATGCCCATTTTCTTCAGCATGGCCGCGGTGGCCGGGCCGATGGAGCAGATCCGGATATTTTTCAGGTCGCGAATGTCGCGCCCTTTTTCCCTGAGCCTGCGCAGGAAGAACCGCACCCCGTTGGCGCTCGTGAAAATCAGCCAGGAATACAACTCTATATTGTCTATCGCCTCGTCGAGGCCTGTCCAGTAGAGGGGCGGCTCGATTTTGATCGTCGGGAAATGGATGGGCCGCGCCCCCTCGGCGGCGAGCAGCTCGATGAAATCGTGCGCCTGCTCGATCGGCCTCGTGATCACGACTCCCTTGCCGAAGAGCGGTTTTGTTTCGAACCAGCCGAGGACGTCGCGCAGGCTTACGACGCCGCCCACGACGAAAATGGAAGGCGGCCGGAAGCCGGCTTCCTCGGCCTTCTTCTCGATATCCTCCAGGGTGCCCGTGATCGTCTGCTGGTCGGGAGTTGTCCCCCACCTGATCAGCGCCGCGGGGGTCTGCGGGCTTTTCCCGCCCTCCACCAGGTTTTTTATAATCGACGGCAGGTTTTTCACTCCCATCAGGAATACTAAAGTTCCGATGCCGGAGAGGCCTTTCCAGTCGATGTCGGTTTGCTCTTTATTGGGGTCCTCGTGACCCGTCACAAAGCAGACAGTGGAAGTGAATGTCCTGTGGGTCAGCGGGATACCGGCGTACGCGGGGACCGCGATGGCCGAGGTCACGCCCGGCACGATTTCGAAATCGATCTTCGCGCCCGCGAGGACTTCCGCCTCTTCGCCGCCGCGCCCGAAGATGAACGGGTCGCCGCCCTTGAGCCGGGCAACGACAACGCCCTTCGCCGCTTCTTCAACGATGAGCTTGTTGAGTTCGGACTGGGTGATCGAGTGCTCCCCGCCCTTTTTGCCCACGTAGAGGAGGCGGCTGTCCTTGCGGGCATGGCGCAGCAACTCGGGACTGACGAGATAGTCGTAGATTATCACGTCGGCCTCGCCCAGGCATTTGAGGCCCTTAACTGTAATGAGGCCCGGATCCCCCGGCCCCGCCCCGATCAGGTAGACTTTTCCTTTTTTGTGCATAAGTTCCTATTGATAATTGAGCCTAATATAATAACGATCACTGAGCCTTGTCGAAGTGTGATCGCACCTCTTTCGTTCCTGCTTTTGATTTTACCTAATCGTAAGCTCGTTTCGACAAGCTCAACGAGCGATCATATGTCGTCACGAATACAAAACCCGGTCACTGAGCCTGTCGAAGTGATCGTACCTTTTTCGTTCCTGCTTTCGGTTTACCTAATCGTAAGCTCGTTTCGACAAGCTCAACGAGCGATAATATGTCGTCACAAATACAAAACCCGGTCACTGATCCTGTAAGTGACCGTAACTTATTTCTTATTCTTTGCCAATTCGCGTATAAGGCTGAAATTCTTTTCTATGAGAGCTTTCTTTTTGGCATGACTCCAGCCCTGGACCTGTTTTTCGCGAAAATATGCTTCGTCCATCCTTTCAAATTCTTCACAGAAGACCAACTCAACAGGCTGTCGTTTCTTCGTATAATTTGCACCCTTAAAGTTTTTGTGCTCCCAAAAGCGCTTTTCCATACTCCATGTGCTCCCAGTGTAATACAGTGCCGTCAGCGCATTCGAGTATGTATGTAAAGGGCATTGACCACCATCCAAATTCCAGGCAATCGTACGCTCGTTTCGACAGGCTCGACGAGCGATCATTCTCAATTCCGGTCCCTGAGCCTGTCGAAGGGACAGTACCACTACTCATTCAATGTTCGTGACAGGCCCAACGACAATTGTTTTCACTTGCAGCCGTACACGCTCGCCAGTATTTCCTTGCCGCCCTTGGCCAGGATTCGCTGGGCTGTGCGCTTGCCCAGGGATTCCGCGTGCTGGAGGCCGGCGGCGGCCTGGTCCTTGATCAATTTCTTGCCGTCGAGGCTTGCCACCACGGCTACGATGCTCACTGCGTCTTCATTTACTGTCGCGCGTGCTGCGATCGGCAGCTGGCAGCCGCTCCCGAAGCATTTGAGGAACGCCCGCTCGGCCTGGACCGCGATGCGGGTTTCCGGATCGTCCAGGAACGAGACGAGCTGTGCGGTTTCCGCGTCGTCACTGCGAAGCTCCAGCCCCAGGGCGCCCTGCCCTATCGCGGGCACGACGATGTCGTCCGGGATTATCTGGGTTATCTTTTCCGCCATGCCCATCCTGTTCATGCCGGCCAGCGCCACGACCACGGCGTCGAGGTTCTCCGTCTCCAGTTTCCTGATCCTCGTATCAAGGTTCCCCCTGATCGGGACAATCTCGAATTGAGGGAACCGGTGCTTGAGCTGGCAGCCACGGCGCAGCGAGCCCGTTCCGATCCGGGCGCCTTTCGGCAGTTTATCAAGCCTTTTGCCGCCGCGGGACACCAGCACGTCGCGCGGGTCCTCGCGCAGCGGCACGACCGGGATATGAAGCCCGTCGGGGATTTCCGCCGGCATGTCCTTGAGGCTGTGGACGGCGAAGTCCACGTCCTTGCGCAGCAGCGCCTCTTCGATTTCCTTGACGAACACACCCTTGCCGCCGATTTCGGAGAGCGGCGCGTTGGGGAGCTTGTCGCCGGTCGTTTTAATTATAACAATTTCGACGGACACCCCGGGGTGTTTCTCTTTTATCCTGTCCACTACCCATTTCGTCTGGGTCAGGGCCAGCGCGCTCCCGCGCGACCCTACCCTGAATTCCCTGCGTGAAGCCATTACGATTCGCTTTCGTCCAGCCGGAAGAGTTTCCTGATCACGGCAATCATAGTCACAGCCCCGTTTTCCCGGCTCTCGTCCTTGAGGTTCGAGATGGGTTCGTGGAGCACCTTGTTCAAAATAGAGGAGGCGAGGACCTCGACGTTCTTCTGCTCCTCCGGGCTGAGCCTCTTTATCCAGGAGGTGTTTTCAATCTCGGTCTTCATGATCTTTTCCATCTTGTTCTTGAGGGAAACGATCGTGGGCACGACCTCCAGGGTCTGGTACCAATCGAAAAAGTTCACGACCTCTTCGGATATTATCTCCTCCGCTTTCAGGGCCTCGGCCATGCGGCCTTTGATGTTGCCGTCCACGATGCCCTGGAGGTCGTCGACGTTGTAGAGAAAGACATTGTCGATCGCGCCGACGGCGGGCTCGACGTCCCTCGGCACGGCTATGTCTATTATAAAGAGCAGCCTGTTGCGGCGCCTCTTGAGGGCATGGGAGATCATCGCCTCTTTGAGGACGTAACCGGACGCGCCGGTCGAGCTTATGATGATGTCCGCCTCCCCGAGCGCCTCTTCGAGCTTTTCCATCCGCACCGGGACCCCGTGCAGCTCTGCGGCAACCCTTTCGGCCCGCTCGAAGGTCCGGTTCGCGATCAGGACCCTGCCCGTCCCGTTGTTCACGAGATGGCGGGCGGCCAGTTCGGACATCTCGCCGGCCCCGATGAGGAGGACCGTCTTGCCCCTGAGTTCGCTGAATATCTTCTTGGCAAGCTCCACGGCGGCGAAGCTCACGGAAACCGCGTTGTTGGCGATCCCCGTCTCCGTCCGCACCCGCTTGGCCGTCCGGAAGGCCGCATGCAGGACCTTGTTCAAAATGATGCCGGCCGACTTTGCGTCGACGGACTGGCGCTACGCGGCCTTGACCTGCCCGAGGATATGGGGCTCGACCATCACCATGGAATCCAGGCTCGCAGCAACGCGGAATATGTGCTTGACGGCGTCCTCGTTCCTGTGGACGTAAATTATCTTTTCCAGCTCTTCCGGCGCAATATTAACCTGGGACACCAGGAAATTCTTGATCTGCGGCACGGCATGCTCGCCGTCGGTGCGGGCGATCAGCTCGAACCTGTTGCAGGTCGAAAGGCAAAGCGCCTCTTCCACACTCGGAATGGACTTGATCCGCTCAAGCGTCGCGGCCGGCTCCGCGCAGCACAGGGCGAGCTTCTCCCTCAATTCAAGCGGGGCCGTCTTATGACTCATTCCGATCAGTATCAGGTTCATGTCAAAAACTGTGGACGCTCACGGAGTACATGCCGATAGAGATAAAAGCCGCGAGCAGGATCGAGAAAGCGACGATCGAGAGCACCGCCGACTTCCTCCCGGTCCACCCGATGGCAAGGCGCTGGTGGATCAGCAGGGCATAGAAGATCCACGCAAGGAGCGTCCAGATTTGCTTGGGGTCCCATGCCCAGTGGCTCCCCCAGACGGAGCGCGCCCACAGCGAGCCGGCAATCATTCCCAATGTGAAGAAAGGGAACCCCCACATCAGGCACAGGCTGTTGACCTTGTCGAGGTCGCGCAGGGGCGGGAGCAGGCGGCTGAAATTGTTGACGCGGTGGTTTTTGATCATGACTTCCTGGACAAGGTACATCACTCCGGCAAGGCAGGCCAGCGTAAAAAGCACCTCGCCGACAACGGACAGGATAATGTGCACCGGGCCAAGCCCCCCCTTCAGGATCTGGGGGACCACAAGGGCATCGTCGAGCCGCTCCGAGGCGACAATCATCATGAGCAGGGCCAGGGGCGAAATAAACGCGCCCAGCACCCGTGTCTTGGTCTTGAGCTGGAACGCCAGGAACGCGCCGGCGAGCGCCCAGGAGAAGAGCATCAGGAAATCGTAAAGGGTCACGATCGGATTGTACCCGGCCTGAACGGCCCGCGATATAAGGAATACCGTGTGGAAAGCAAATCCGGCAAGGAAGACCAGCGTCGAAACCTTTGCCGCCTTGATCCTTTTCTCAACGAGCGATACGGCATACCCGATCGTGCTGAGCAGGTAAGCGGCCAGGGTCAATTTAAAAAACAGGGCATCCATTTTATATCGTCATATCGGTCACTGAGCCTGTCGAAGCGACCGCTCCATTTGTTTTATGCACGCGCTGCTCGTTTCGACAGGCTCAACGAGCGTCATCTACTATACCGGTCACTGAACCCGTCGAAGTGACCATACATTTATATCGGTCACTGAACCTGTCGAAGTGACCATACCTTTACATCGGTCACTGAGCCTGTCGAAGTGACCATCCTTGAGCGGCTCAACGAGAGGTATACTTTTCGAGGTCCAGATCCTCGCCGGTGATATCCCGGACCACCCGCCGGAGATCGTCCCATTTATCCTGGCGGATGAGGTCGAGCGCCTCCGAGTTGACAATTGCCTCGAAGGTCTTCTTGTTATCGGTCGAAGGGCTGCCCCTCTCTAAAATCCTCTTCCGGAGTTCCGCGAGCAAATCAAGGAACAAGGCATATTCCCGGCCGAATTCCTTTTCCAGGCCGAGGCGGATCCTCTTGGAAAGCGCCGGGCTCGCGCCGCCGGTGGAGATCGCTATCTGAAGCGCCCCCCTCTGCACAATGGAAGGGAGGATGAAATCGCACAGCTGCGGGTCGTCGACAACATTAACGGGTATCTCTTCCCGGTTCGCGGCATCCCGCACGGCTTCGTTGACGGCCCGGTCATCCGTCGCGCTGATCACGAGGCAGGCGCCCTTGATTACAGAGATGAGCGTCTCGTCGTAGTCGGCCGCCACGTGCTCAAGCCCGCCCTCCCTGGCCAGCTTCAGCAACCCGGGGGTCGCCTCCCTGCCGATCACGGTCACCTCGGCGCCGCACTCAAGAAGCCTTGCGGCCTTCCTTTCCGCAACCTCTCCCGCTCCCACAATTATGCATTTTTTACCCTGGAGTTTAAGAAAAACCGGGTAGAAGTCCACCTTATTATTGGGCAAATCGAGCGCCTTTCCTAGTAGGGGAAAATTCGTCGTAAGCTATCACGAATACTAAAAAAACTCAAGAATCTTGAAATATTGCGCAAAAGCGGATATATAGTTTGTACTATGGAACTAGGAGGACGGATGTCCGAAAAATCCACAAAAAGCAGCGCCGGACCTGGCATAGGAAAAGACGCATGGGTCGAGATAAAAATCCAGTCCCCGCCTGACCTGGTGGACGCTATTTCCAACTTTCTGATCGAATTAGGGACCGAGGGCATATCACAGGAAGAGGACGTCAGCCAGAAGGATTTCGAGGAATCCGCCCCGGCCAAGATCCCCGACGTCCTGAAAGCCTATTTCCCCGAACGCTCCAAGTGGGAGCAGAAACTTTCCCGGCTTTCCGACTACCTGGACAGCCTCAAGCAGATTTTCCCGGAATTTGAAAAGCCCGAATTCGCCGTCAGACATATAGCCGACCAGGACTGGGGCGAACAGTGGAAGAAATACTTCAAGCCCGTCCGGATATTCAAGAACATAGTCATAAAACCCACGTGGGAGAGATACACGGCTTCCGGCCGCGACATAGTGATCGAAATCGACCCCGGCATGGCCTTCGGGACCGGGCAGCACCCTTCCACAAGGATGTGCCTCGAATCAATCGAGGAGATCCTCATGAAAGAGCGGATGACCCGCAAGTGGAACGTGCTCGACATCGGCACGGGGACGGGCATCCTCAGCATCGGGGCGGCCAAGCTCGGCGCCGACCGCGTGGTCGCCGTGGACATCGACCCCAAGGCCGCCGAGATAGCCCAGCAGAACGTCAACATCAACCATGTCGACGACAGGGTCTCCGTCATGAACCTGGACATAATCAACCTTGACGGCAGCTTCGACATGATCGTGGCGAACCTCACGGCCGAGACCATCTCGAAGCTCAGCGGCCATATCGAACCCATGCTGGCCCCCAGCGGCTACCTGGTCTGCTCCGGGATAATCGAACAGAGGGCGAAGATGGTCGAAGAAGCGCTGGCGTCAAAGAACTTAATACAGCAGAAGGTCCTCACGGAAAAAGAGTGGGTCTGCTATATCTATAAAAAACGGGATAAATGACCACCCCCCGTATCCACTTCCCCACCAGCCTTGAGCCGGGAGACGAAATCGAACTGGGCGAAAACGAGTCGCACTACCTGCGCGACGTGCTCAGGCTCAAAAAAGGGGAAAGGATAACGCTCTTTGGAAGCCCGGATTTCGAGTACGCAGCGGAAATCGCGGCTGTCTCGAAACAGTTGAAGGTGAAGGTGCTCGAGAAGTCTGCGAGGCCTGCCCGGCAGGCGCTCAGGATCACGCTGGCCCAGTCCCTGCCGAAGACGGACAAGATGGACTTAATCGTCCAGAAGGCGACCGAGCTGGGTGCACACCGGATAGCGCCGTTCGTATCCTCCCGCTCGATCCCCGTCCTGGGCCCGGAAAAGGCGAAACAGCGCCGCGAAAGGTGGCAGAAGATAGCCCTGGAGGCTTCCCGCCAATGCCGCAGGCCAGACGTCCCGGAAGTCGCCCCGGTAGTGACTTTCCGCGAAATGCTGGAGAGTGAGGCGGGTTCCCGAATGAAGATCATATTCTGGGAAGAGGAACAAGGCACGACAATAAAAAAGGTCCTGGGAGAACATGCGGCCGGTGATTCCATAGTGATCGCAATAGGCCCGGAAGGCGGCTTCTCTGTTGAAGAAGTCGAAGCGGCCCGCGCCCGCGGCTTCATCCCCACGACCCTGGGCAGCCAGGTCCTGAAAACAGAAACAGCCGGCCTCGCCACCCTGGCCATAATCCAGTACGAAAGAGGCATCTTCAGCTCTTTATAAACAAAACCGCTCGTTGAG
>JBDKTK010000030.1:0-12926 GCA_039680225.1 Syntrophaceae bacterium | reverse complement strand
CCTCCCGGAAAGGGCAAAGCCCTTATCATCACTGCCGTTGACAGGGACGGCCTGGAGAGCGACCCCAGTCCGGAAGTCGTTTTAAATAATTGACCCTCTCCATTATCATCATGAGGTGCGTTCTTCTCAGCCCTCCTTTATAAAGGGGGTTCTGATTGAATTGCCGCAATGAATCAAAAAATCTCCTCCATATGTTTAATCAACGTCCCATTCATGTTATATAGGACCTGCTCGGAATTTGAGAATTTCGCATCTGCCTGGAACGGAAAAGGGAATAAATATGAAAATTCTTGTACTGGGATATAAAGGCATGCTCGGGACGGACCTCATGGCCAGGCTGGGCGGCCACAGCCTGACCGGCAAGGACGTGGACGATTTCGATATAACCTCGGCCGCCGACTGCCGGGACATAATCGGGGAGAACGCCCCTGACATAGTGATCAATGCCGCCGCGTTCACGGACGTGGACGGTTGCGAAACCCGGGAGGAGACGGCGTTCGCCGTCAACGCGTCAGGCGTAAAAAATGTGGCGCTTGCGTGCCGGGAAGGCAATATCAGGATAATACATTTTTCGACTGATTACGTCTTTGATGGGACGGGCGACAGGCCGTATAAAGAGGACGACCCCTGCAACCCCATCAATGCGTACGGCCGCTCGAAGCTGCAGGGGGAACTCTATCTCAAGGAATTCTCAAAAAATTACACCCTGGTCAGGACATCGTGGCTGTACGGCCGCCACGGCAAGAATTTCGTGAAGGCGATCCTGCAGCGCGCGAAGAATTCCCAGCCGCTGGAGGTCGTGACCGACCAGGTTGGATCCCCCACATACACCCCCGACCTGGCAGGCGCGGTTAAGGTCCTGGCCGAGGGCGGCCACACCGGGACATTCAATGTGACCAACAGGGGCTCGTGCAGCTGGTACGAGTTCGCGCGCCGCATCCTCGATTTATCCGGATTCGAGGACGTGGCAATAAAGCCGATCACTTCGGACCTCCTGGAGAGAAAGGCCATGCGTCCGAAAAATTCACTGCTGAGCGGGGAAAAATTCGCCGGCGCAACGGGAAAAACGCTGCGTTTCTGGCAGATTGCGCTCAGGGATTACCTGGAGCTGCCTGTCTGAAAAATAATCTTGCAAATTACTCCAAAATAGTTTTAAGCAAATCCACATACCGGTTAAGTATCTGATTTCGGCACATGTCCGGGTGCTCATCAAATTCGTATTGGGGCAGGCATTCTCCATGGTTCACTGCGTCCCGGATTGCGGCTTTGCTGTTGCTTACGTCCTCGAGGAGGAGCAAGGGCTCCTTGTTGTGGACGTGGGCAGCTTCGGGGCCTCTGAACAAATACAGAAACTGATAACAGTCGGCCTGGGCAGGAAAATTGACGAGATTCGATTTATCTGCGCGACCCATTTCCACATAGACCATATCTCCGGCATCTGCCATCTCCTTGAAAAGTGCCCCCCTTCCACGCGAGTGATTGTCAATTACAGGGTCAGGGATTACCTGGAAGGGAGGAGAAGCATCTGCCCGATGCGCAACTGGATAGAAGGGCTGTTGCCCGCAGCCGTCGCCGGCGCACAGCACGTCCATAAAATATGGGACCTCTCGGCGGGGCTCAGCGGCATTCCGATCGCCCCTTTGAACGAATTTACAATGCTTGATTTCGACCCGGACAGGATAATTTTTGCCGGCAATGATAAACAGAGCAGACTGCATTTTGGATTCGGTAAATGGGAGATAATCGAGACCCCCGGGCACACCGAGGACTCGATATCGCTGTTCAACGCATCATCCGGAGAACTGCTCTGCGGGGACCTGATCCTTAATCTGGAAAAGAACGGCAAGGGCCAATTAAACCGTTTTCATTGGGACCCGGCCGTGATAATGGATACTTTCCTCAAACTTAAAAAAGAAATCAGCCCGGGATGTATTTACCCCGGCCATGGCGAGGCAATCAGCAGCCCCGGCAATGCGCTGCTCGAAGTAGAACCTATATGAGGAGATTGCTCCGATGAGAAGGATATCCGCTTGCACCCTGATTCTGCTCACCTTTTTTATCAGCAGCTGCCTTGTGGCGACAAAAGGCACAAAAATAAGCCCGCAGGTCACGACGCTTTTCGAAGGCGAATACAAGGTCGACCCTTATTTTGAAAAAAACAAGCCGCGCACGGTTGCCGTCCTTCCTTTCGTAAATAACACGGCCGGCCAGCAGGGCTCGGAAGCGGTGAGGCGCGGGTTCTTCAATCACTTCAGTTCTTTGCCTTACAAGGAAATGAAGACCTATACGATAGACGACCGCCTGGGCAAGGCGGGGCTGACCGACCCGAAAGTGATCGCCCGGAAAAGCCCGCAGGAACTCGGCAAAATACTGGATGTGGATGCCGTGATCTACGGCGATATATCGAATTTCGACAAACTGTTCCTCGCCATGTATTCGCAGGTGTCGGTCGGAGCCGAACTCAGGATGTATGAAACCAAAACGGGGCATTTCCTCTGGAGCGGCAAACATGTGGCGCGCATCCACGAGGGCGGGATCTCGGTAAATCCTGTCGGGATAGTCGCAACCATTATCGCCACCTCCATCAACCTGAGGGACATCCAGTTGCTGCGTGCCTGCGACGACCTGTTCCGGGAAATGGTGAAGACCATCCCCGCTCCGTCCCTGGAGGAAGCGCTCAGGCCGCCCAATATCACAATCCTGACCCAGGACACAAAAAACAGGCCGAAGAAGGCGGGGGATGAAATCAAGGTCGTGATGCAGGGCGACAAGGGCATGGCTGCAACCTTTGATATCGGCGAATACCGGAAGGACATGCTGATGAAAGAGGTCGAACCGGGGTGGTATTTGGGAAGCTACAAGGTCCTCCCCGGGGATAATGTCTCGAAAGCCGTCATTACCGGCCACCTCAAGGACACGACGGGCAGCAGGGCCGATTGGGTTGACGCCCTGGGCACGGTTGCCCTCGACACGGTCCCTCCCGCGAAGCCTAAATCCGCATTGGCAACGGGAAGAAATACCTTTATCAACCTGAAATGGGAAAAATCGGGGGACAAGGAGCTTGCCGGCTACAATCTCTACCGCAGCGACACCCCGCTGAGCGGCTTCAAGCAGTTGACCAATACCGAATTCACGGAATACCGCGACAAGGACCTGGTGAATTCCCGGATATATTTCTATCGCGTTTCGGCCCTGGACATGGCGGGGAATGAAAGCGAGCTGAGCGACACAATCCAGGGCATGCCGGTGGCGCCGGGGCCCACGCGCGTTTCCGGGCAGATCGAATCGGACACGGCCTGGTACTCCGGGGCGAGTCCCTATATCCTGGAAGGGCCGGTCCGCGTCATGGATAAAGCGACCCTTACCATTGAGCCGGGCACCGAGATCAGGTCGAAGGGCGGAGGAATTATCGTTGAGGGCAGCTTGAAGGCGCTCGGGGATGAACTCAACCTTATAATTTTCGATTCTGAGGGCCAGCAGGTCCAATCGGGCCAGCAGGGCCGGCCTGATAAACCTGCCCAGCCAGCCCAAATTACATGGAAGGGCATTTCCTTCAAAAGCACGCGCGAAAAGGAGAACATCCTGAGGCGCTGCATCGTGCGCAACGCCGGCACCGGCGTGCTGTGCAATTCTTCCTCGCCCCGGATTGAAGAGTGCGAAATTTCCGGAGGCAATGCGGGAATCAAGATAGAGGGGTCTTTCTCAAAGGCCCTCGTGTCGGGCAACACCATTACGAGGAACAGGGCGGCCGGCATCGAGATTACAGGCGCGGCCCAGCCGATAATCGAGAAGAACCAGATAACGGATAATGCCGGGGCCGGGATCATCGTAGCGGAATCCTCGCCCAATATTTACTTCAACTGGATAAACCGCAACAAGGGGCCCGGTATATGGGTGCGGAAGAGCCAGTCAATCATTCTCCGCAACAACATATTCGACAACCAGATCGATTTGCTGGGGGAGGCCTCGGGGACCCCCGTGAACGCCAGGGACAACTGGTGGGGCACTGTCCAGGTCCCCGGCATCCTCGCCAAAATCAAAGGCAGGGTCGATATCAACCCGATCCTGGACGGCCCTTCCAAGGGTTCCAAGACAATCGTGGTGCCGCTTTTAAGCGAAGTGCCGGTAAAGATCCTCTCCGATTCATATCTCCTGCTGGCCAACAGCCCGTACAGGATCAAACAGGAAACCATCATTGACGGAGGGGCCACCTTGTTTATCGAGCCTGGCGTGGTCATAGAATACGAACAGTGCACGGCCATAATTGTGAAGAACGGCGGAATAAAAGCGAACGGGACCAGGGAGTTTCCCATTGTCTTCACGAGCGCCGGATCGTCCGGGGCGCCCGGTTTCTACAAGCACGCGGTGGTATTCTATGAAAAGACCAACGTGAACAGTTCGTTCCAGTACTGCATCTTCAGATTTGCAGAAACAGCTATAGACGTTTACTTCGGCACCCCGGAGATATCGTATAGCGAGATTTCCGGGAATTCCCAGAACGGGATATACTGCCGCAACGATTCGGCCCCGGTGATCTCGTATAATCTCTTCAGGCGCAATGCCGGGGAGGGGGCCGTCAAGTGTGTCGGGATGTCCCGCCCCAAAATCAATTTCAACAGCTTTGAAGACAACACATTGGCGGTCCAGGCCTTTTCCAGCGTGCAGATAGACGCCCGCCGGAACTGGTGGGGCAGCGCTCCGCCGGACAAAAGGCAGATATTCGGAGGGGCGGAGAGCATATCATACGAGCCGCACCTTGCGGCCCCGGACAGTAAAGTGTTCGGAAAGATTAAGGATGTGGCGGTGCAGGGCAAGAATCAATAAAGCTTGAAATAAGGCAGGCGTTTTTGGTATTTTGCACCAATCCGTTTGGATTTGTGATTGCGTTTGTTAATTGGGCGATTATGGAAAGCTAAGGAGGCCATATGAGAAAGTTCAAAGCGGTTTGCTACATGTTCGGTATTTTGTTCGCAGTGGTTGTATTCGGCTTCGCCGTTCAGAATGAAGCGATGGCACAGGGGCAGGATTTCGTCGAATCGGTCGGCACCAATGGGAAAGTCAACTGGACCCAGGGCTACGTGGAAGCAATCGGCATCGGCGCTCCGCCGGAATCCTCATATGGGAAGCCGAATGCCAGGCCTATGGCGCTGCGCGCCGGCAAGCTCGATGCGTACAGGAACCTGCTGGAAGTCGTCAAAGGCGTCCGGATTGATTCGGCCACCGAAGTGAAAGACTTCACTGTGAGCAGCGATACCATAAGGGCCCAGGTTGAAGGGCTGGTAAAAGGCGCCCAGGTTATCAAACAGGATTACATGTCAGACGGCACCGTGGAAGTGACTATCCGGATGTCGCTCAACGGCGACCTCGCCCAGGCGGTGCTCCCGATTCCCAAAGTGATCAAGTCCGAGACGTTTGACAGGCCCGTGGGCCCGATAGCTCCCCAGGCCCCGGTGAAGACATCTACAACACCCGCCGCTCCAGCGGCCCCGCAGGCAATGGTTTTCACTGGCATGGTCATCGATGCGCGCGGGATCCAGGCCCGGCCCGCCATGGCCCCCAAGATAATCGATGAATCGGGGCAGGAAGTGTACGGCTCCATGCAGGTCGACAGGGAATTCGCAGTCCAGCAGGGCATGAGCGGATATGCCAGGGACCTCTCCTCGGCCCAGAACAACGCCAGGGTCACCAATAACCCCGTTACCCTTAAAGGCGTTAAAACGGACGGCCCGGGAAAATCCAATATAGTGATCAGCAATGCAGACGCGCAGAAAGTACGTTCATCGGCTGAAAACCTGAGCTTCCTGAAAAAAGCGCGGGTCATGATTGTGTTAGACTGATTAATGAAAAGCGGACTGCAACTCGCAGCATTTTTTTCAATTAGTATAGTATTTGCCGCTTTCACGGTTTGCGCAGAATCCGACTCTCTTGTCATTGAGAGGACGGGCGTAACGAGCATCAACTGGTCGGACTCGTACATCGAAGCCGAAGGCACGGGGAAAGTCCCGGAGTCAGTCCAGGAGAAACCAAAAGCTTACGTGTTGGCCTTGGAAACCGCCAAGGCCAACGCTTTTCGTAACCTGCTGGAGGCGGCCAAATCCGTGCGCGTCGACTCCCTTACGGAATTAAGGGACCTGATGAGGCAGGACGATGCCTTCAAAACCAAGGTGGATGCGCTGATTTACAAGGCCCGGATCGAAGAAAGGGAATTCAGCTACTCTCAGAAAACCGTAAGAGTCGTAATAAGGATGCCGCTGCGCGGCGATCTGATCAGGGCCATCCTTCCGTACTATAAGGGGCGTAAAATCGAAACGGTTGATTCCATGCCGTCCGCCCACGCCGCAACAAACGGGCAGGCGGCATCGTCCGCTCCGGCCGGTCCCAATCCGGCATCTCCGGAGCAGCAATCCGCAGCGGTCCAGTCGGGCGTCATAATCGATGCCAGAGGCATTCAGCCCGGGCCGGCGCTGCTGCCCCGCATCCTTGACGAGACCGGCCGGGAAATCTACGGGCCGCTCCAGGTCGATACGGAAACAGCCGCCAGGGTGGGATTTGCCGGATATTATCGGAGCGCCTCCTGCCGGGAGGCGGAGAACAGGGTTGAGAACAAGCCCATTGTCATCAGGGCAATCAGGACCGAAGGGCCGGGAAGGTCCAATATCCTGATCAGCAACATCGATGCAGAAAGACTGAAGGCGGCCAATTCCGCTTCCCATTTCCTCAACAAGGCGAAAGTCGTCATCTCAATCGACTGAGCTTCCGGACAATGCTTTGCCCCGACCCCGCGCCGTGCCGGCCCGTCAGCTCTTGACCTGAGCCCGATAATGCAGGATAACCCGAGTCAATTGAGTAAAATAACCCGGAGGTAAATTTGAGCAAAATCACAGTGCTGCCAAGGGAAGTGTCCGACCGGATCGCGGCCGGCGAGGTGATCGAGCGCCCGGCTTCCATAATCAAGGAACTGCTGGAAAATTCCCTCGACGCCGGCGCCGACGAGGTTTCCATCGCTATTGAAAAAGGCGGCAAGGAATCCATCAGGATAGTCGACAACGGAGAAGGCATGGATGCCGATGACCTGAAGCTGGCCTTCATGCGGCACTCCACGAGCAAGATCAGGGATTTCGATGACCTTATGCGCATCCGCTCGTACGGTTTCCGGGGCGAGGCCCTGTCAAGCATAGCGTCCGTTTCAAGGATGGAGATAATGAGCCGCACCGCCCGCAGCCAGGCCGGGTCCAGGATTGTGATCGAAAACGGTGAAATCCTGGAAATGGGTGAAGCCGGATCGCCTCCGGGCACGGCCATTTCGGTAAGTAAAATATTTTCCGCCGTGCCGGCGAGGAAAAAATTCCTGCGCAGCGACAAGGTGGAACAGGGGCACTGCCTCGACGCGATAACCAGGACGGCCCTGGCCAGGGAAAATCTCCGGGTCCAGGTCGCGTCAAACGGGAAAACTCTTCTGCACATGCCGCGCGCGGAAAGCCTGGCGGAAAGGGCGGGACTGGTGATGGGCCCCGATTTCTCCCGCAGCTGCCTGCCGTTCGGGGCGGGGCGCAACGGCATCAAGGTGAGCGGCCTTTTGTCCGGGCCCGGTTACACGCGCTCAAACAGCAGGGCCATCATGTTCTATGTGAACGGAAGGTTCATCAAGGATAACCTGCTTCACCACGCCCTCATGGGAGCTTATAAAAAACTGATTGAGCCGGGCAGGTATCCTTCAGCCGTCGTCCTGCTGGAGATCCCCTCCGGCGAAGTGGACGTGAATGTCCATCCCGCCAAGACCGAAGTGCGGTTCGGCAATTCTTCCGAAGTTTACGACCTGCTGAGATCGGGGGCCGCAGACGCGCTCTCGCGCGTGCTTCCCGGCCGCACTGATATCGCGCCGGACAGGATTTACCGCATCTATGGAAATACCGGAGGAGATGCCCGGGGCGATGTCCGGCGGGAGGGCAGCGAAGGCCATCCGGCTTCGGTCCAGGAACAAAAGGCCATGTTCAGCGCGCCCCGGTCGATGTCCCGGAAGAGCGCGGTGAACATTGACCTCACCAATCTTTTGAAGGCGGTGGAAGAAAAGCGCCAGGCTGAAAAAGGAAACGAATCGGAACCGCAGGGGTACTTCTCAGGGTTGGAATATATCGGGCAGTATGCCGGGACCTACCTGATATTTTCGGAACGCGACGGCCTGGTCCTCGTAGACCAGCATGCCGCCCACGAGAGGGTCCTTTTCGAAAGGCTCCGGGCCGCAGCCCGCGAGGATAATATTTCGTCGCAGACACTGCTCATCCCCGAGGTCATAAACCTTTCCGTGGCCGACGCCGAAAATGTCCTGGCGGCTTCCGAGTCCCTGAATTCCATAGGCTTCGCAGTCGAGCCTTTCGGCGACGCATCGATTGCGGTCAGGGCCGTTCCGGCGGTCGTGGGCGGACTGGATGTCCGGGACATCATGGAGAGCCTGGCCGCGCGGATTGCGGAGACGGGCAGGGCGAAAGGCCCCGGCGCGGGGACAGAAGACTGGAGAGAGGATATTTTTGCCTTCCTTGCCTGCCGTGCCGCCATCAAGGCCAACCGCGAGTTGGACGACCGCGAGATAAGCGCCCTGTGCAGGGACCTCGACTCCATTCCTTTTGCCTCCAACTGCCCGCACGGCCGGCCCGTGTTCATCCATTTCTCCCACAGGGAGATCGAGAGGATGTTCCGGAGGGCGTGACAATGCCTGAAAATCCCGTCCATAGTCGTCCCCGCATAGTCATAATCGCCGGCCCGACGGCAGCGGGCAAATCGCGCCTGGGGCTCCGCCTGGCCCAGCGGTTCAACGGGGAGATCGTGAGCGCCGATTCCATGCAGGTCTACCGGCACATGGATATCGGGACCGCCAAGCCTTCCCTTGAAGAGCAGGTCGCGGTCGGGCACCATTTAATCGATGTCGTTGATCCGGACGGGAAGTTTAACGCGGCAATCTATTTTGACCTCGCAGCCAAGATCGTTGACAGGCTCTGGAAAGAAAACAAGCCGGTCTTCGTGGTGGGCGGGACAGGCCTTTATATAAGGGTGCTTACCGGGGGGCTCATAAACTTGCCGGGGCCGAGCGCCGGCATAAGGGCAAAGCTCAAGGGTGAAATGGCCAAATTCGGAAAGCCTTATCTTTACGAGATGCTCCAGGACCTTGATCCGGCCAGCGCCCGGAGGATCCACCCCAACGATTCCGTCCGGATCATCCGCGCCCTCGAAGCCCTGGAGCTTACAGGCGAATCAATCACCCGGATGCAGAGCGAGCACGGATTTGCCGAGCGCCGTTACGACTATGTCAAAATCGGGATAAACCTGGAGAGAAAAGAACTGTTCAGCAGGATTGCCGAGCGCAGCGACCGGATGATCGCGCAGGGGCTTGTTGCCGAGACGGAAAAACTCCTGGGAATGGGTTATGGCGAGGGCCTCAAACCCATGCAGGCCCTGGGCTACAAGCATGTGGTCCAGTACCTGAAAGGGCGCGCGGGACTGGACGAAACCGTCGAAAAAATAAAAACCGACACCAGGCACTATGCCAAAAGACAGCTCACCTGGTTCGGCAGGGACGGCGAGATTGAATGGCATGATCCGGAGGATGTATCTATTGAGGCGAAAGTTGCGCAATTCTTAAAGAATTGAGCCTTTCAAAAAACCTTGACTTCGAATTTGTATAAATATATTGAATTAAATCGTTTCGTGTTTAAGCAATAAGGCGGATTCCACTTATTTTAGATAATTCAGGCAACTAATTCAGGAGGCGAGTATGGATTTCTCAAGAAGGCGACGCGTACTGTTTGCGGTTTTCTCAATCATGGTCCTGGCGTTTTTAATCAGTTCCTGCGGTCCCAAGGCAAGGACAGCCGTGGGCGAGATGGATACTCCCCAGCACCACGTCAATGTCGGGATGAAATTCCTCGACCAGGGGAACTATGCAGGAGCAGTAACGGAATTCGACCTGGCCATCAGTTTGGACCCGAAATTTTCGCGGGCATACACGGGAAAAGGCCTGGCTACGGCATACCAGGGCGACATGAAAGCCGCCTCCGAACTGTTGTCAAAAGGATGGAAATATGCCGAAGCGGACCAGGACAAGGTCTTCTACCATGTTGCCAAGATCAGGTATTTCACCCTGCTGAAGAAAGAGGACTCGAAATGGCTCAAACACGCCAGAGGTGAATTCGAAGATGCCCTGAAGCTCGAACCGAAGTCTTCCGCCGCCCATTTCTACATGGGGAAGGCCTATAAGACAGCTTACCAATTCGAAACGGCCAGGGATATGTACAGGAAGGTCATCGATTTTAATGACAAGTACACCAAGGAAGCCGACGAGGAATGGCGGTTGATGGACAAGATCCAGAGGGCCATGCCGGGAACGGAAAACGGCAAGAGGATAGCGCTCGTGGAGAGCATCTCGCGCGCTGATGCCGCGGCGCTTTTCATGGAAGAGCTGAAAGTGGACGTCCTTTACAAGAAAAGGACCCCCGCATCTTTCAAGACCGATTTCGTGGACCCTGACAAAACAGTGAAGACGAAAACCGAAGTACCCAAGCTTCCCGAAGACATAGTCAATCACCCGCTGAAATCCGATATCGAAGGCGTGCTGAAGCTGGGGATACCGGGGCTCGAAGTGAGCGGCGGGAAATACTACCCCGACGACAAGATCCGCAAGGGCGAGTATGCGCTGATGGTGGTGGACATCCTCATGAAAGTTACCGGCGACAACAGCCTGGCGACGCGGAACTTCGAAGACAAGACCTCGAAGTTCAAGGACATGAGGACGGACCAGGCCTTCTACAGCTCCTCGCTCCTCCTTGTGACCAAGGGAATCATGGAAATGAAGGACCCGATGAGGGATGAATTCGCACCCCTCGATACGGTGACCGGCGCGGACGCCCTTCTCGTGATCAGGAAGATGAAGGACGAGTACAAGATTTACTAAAACTGGTTTGACCCGGGGCTGGGTTTTTTTTCACCAGCCCCTTTTATTTTATCCCAGACAGAGGCTTGATAAATGGATGAGAAGACAATAAGCAAAGCGTTTGAACCTGCCGAAGTGGAACTAAAGTGGTACAAATACTGGATGGAAAACAATTATTTCCGGGCTGAGGGAAAGAGCGACAAGAAACCTTTCTCGATCGTCATCCCCCCTCCCAACGTCACCGGGATGCTCCACATGGGGCATGCCCTGAACAATACCCTCCAGGACATAATGACCCGCTACCGCCGGATGCAGGGCTACAACACGCTGTGGATGCCCGGCACCGACCACGCCGGCATCGCGACCCAGAACGTCGTCGAGCAGGAGTTGGCCAAGCAGGGCATCAGCCGCCACGACCTGGGCCGGGAAAAATTCATCGCGCGCGTCTGGGAATGGAAGCAAAAATACGGCGGCGTTATCATCAACCAGCTCAAGCGGCTCGGCTGCTCCTGCGACTGGTCGCGGGAGCGCTTCACGATGGACGAGGGCCTCTCCCGGGCGGTCCGGGAAGTCTTTGTGCGCCTCTACAAGGACGGCCTGATCTACCAGGGCGATTACATCGTCAACTGGTGCCCCCGCTGCCACACGGCGATCTCCGACCTGGAAGTCGAGTTCACGGAGGAGAAGGGCAACCTCTGGAACATCCGCTACCCTTACGCCGACGGCACCGGCGAAGTGATCGTCGCCACAACGAGACCGGAAACGATGCTCGGCGACACGGCGGTGGCCGTGAACCCCAACGACAAGCGCTACAAGGACGTGATCGGGAAGATGGTCATCCTGCCGATCGTCAACAAGGAAATCCCGATCATCGCCGACGACTACGTCACGGCCGAGTTCGGCACGGGTGCGGTCAAGATCACGCCGGCCTGCGACCCCGCCGACTTTGCAATGGCTGACCGGCACAACCTGGAAATAATCCGCATCATGGACGGCAGCGCCGTCATCAACGAGAACGGCGGAATCTACCAGGGCCAGGACCGCTACACTGCCCGCAAGAACATCGTCAAGGACCTGGAAAAAGCGGGTTACCTGGTCAGCATCGAAGACTATACCCACAATGTCGGCAAGTGCTACCGCTGCAAGACAGACATCGAGCCCGCCGTTTCCAAGCAGTGGTTCGTCAAGGTGAAGCCGCTTGCCAAGAACGCGGTTGCGGCCGTCGTGAAGGGCAAGACAAAGCTCGTCCCGGCCATGTGGGAAGGGACGTACTTTGAATGGATGTCGAACATCCGCGACTGGTGCATTTCCCGCCAGATCTGGTGGGGGCACCGGATCCCCGTCTGGTACTGCGAATGCGGCGAGATGATCGTTTCCACCGAGACGCCCACGACCTGCGACAAGTGCAAGGGTTCCAAGCTCCGGCAGGAAGAGGACGTCCTCGACACCTGGTTCAGCTCGGCGCTGTGGCCTTTCTCCACTCTGGGCTGGCCCCAAAAGACGGACGACCTCAAAACATTCTATCCCACAACACTGCTGGTGACCGGTTTTGATATCCTGTTCTTCTGGGTAGCCAGGATGATGATGATGGGCCTGTACTGCATGAAAGACGTCCCGTTCAAGGACGTCTATCTCCACGCCCTTGTCCGCGACGAAAAAGGGGACAAGATGAGCAAGTCGAAAGGCAACATCATCGACCCCATCGAGATGATCGAGAAGTTCGGGGCCGACTCCTTCCGCTTCACCCTGGCGGCGTTTACCGCCCAGGGCCGCGACATCAGGATGTCGCCGGAGAGGATCGAAGGCTACAGGCACTTCGTCAACAAGATCTGGAACGCCACCAAGTTCACCCTGATGAACCTGGAAGGCTATAATGGCGCGAAGCCGGCAGCCGGCGACTATTCGCTGGCCGACAGGTGGATGAAGGACAGGCTCAACAAGGCCGTGGCCGACATCACTGCTCATCTCGACGAATACCGGTTCAACGACGCGGCGGCCAGGGTGT
>JBDKTK010000029.1:0-3466 GCA_039680225.1 Syntrophaceae bacterium | reverse complement strand
CCCTGTCCCTGCTTGAGCAGGAAAGTCGTCCTGTCGAATTTCGGGTAGCCTTTATAGGCCGCCACCCGCAAGGATTCCCGGTTCTTCAGGAAAATAAAACTGGCCCTGGCGCAGGTTATATTCATGGCGCTGCTGATAATTATCCCGAGCAGCTTTTTAAAATCCAGCACGGAGCTTGTTTTCTTGGCAGTCTCCTGGAGATACAGAAGCTGATCGATCTTCTTGCGGTTCTGCTGCTGCAGCCTGGCATTTTCGATGATGATGCTTGCCTGGTTGGCAAAGAGCGAGAACAGGTTTATTTCCTGCCTGGTAAGGTCCAGTCTTTCATTGGTCCGGTCTCCCTCCAGGACCCCGATGATGTCCCTTTTGACTTTCAGCGGCGCTGTGATGGTTGAAACCCTCTTCCAGTACCTGTCCATCTTCAGGTCTGTCTCGGTGACCCGGGGGTCCGTCAGGGCGTCCTTGATCAATATGGTTTTGCCGGTCCTCACGGCCATCGTTTCGCGGCAGTTGTGCCGGTTGAGATCGAGAGGATAACCCTTTGCCCTCTTCGTTTCCTCCGGGTTGAAGCCGACCAGATACATGCACTCCAGGTCATTGGTGCTCCTGTTGATCAGGAACAATGCAACCCTTTGCAGACCGAAAATGCTTTGGGTCTCCCTGACGATCTTGTTAAGTATCCTGTCCAGGGAGGCTGACCCGGTGAGCAGCTGGCTGATATTGTAAATGGAAGCCAGTATCCTGTCCTTGGTTTTCAATTCAAACCTGCAAACCTTAATTTTTTTCTGCAGCAGACTGCTCTTTCGCATGTTTTTTTGTCCCTGTCAAAATAAAGAGGGGACCGCGGGAAATCATCTCCTCGGGGTCCCCTCCTTTCTTTTCCGCCCTGTTAAGGACGGGTAAACATCTCTCAATTTAACATGGGCCCCATGAATTCAGGGCTGGTTCATCCCTGAATCTCAGGATGCTGCTTTCAAAGCCTTCGCTGTCTGGGCTGCCTTCTTGTGTGTCTCCGGCAGGAAAAGCAGCGGTAGCACAGAACCTAAGTACAGGAAAGCGCTGACTCCGATTGCGAACGTCATCGATGTCGAAACCGCTATGGCCCCCATGACGCTGGGCGCGAAGAATGCCGTGAGCCTCGCCAGGTTGTAGATGCCGTTGACGGCCGTGGCCCGCACCTCGGTGGGGAACAGCTCCGACATGTACCCGCCGTAAAGGCCGAATATCGGATAGGTGATGAATGAATATATAGGCGCGAATATCAGCATCGCCGTGGGGTCTTTTATATTAACGAAAAGGATTACCGCGACGAAAGACGCCACCAGGGCGACATAGGCGGGGGGCTTGCGTCCCCAGCGGTCGGCGATGAACGCGAAAGTGATGTATCCGATAACGCCGCCGACATTAAGCCACATCAGGAAGTCCATGGACTTGACAATGCTCATGCCGCGGTCGGTCGCGAGCCAGTTGGGGATCCAGCTCATTCCGCCCCAGTAGGCCAGCAGCGTGAACCACACGAGGCCGAATGCGCAGATCGTGTTTATCTTCAATTCCCGGGAGAAGAGCTGCGGGATATTGCCCATCTTCACCAGGCCGGCCTTGGCCTCGTTGCGCCTCTTGAGCCAGGCTTCCGGTTCGGGGATGGCGATCTTTGCTATAATTGCCATGACCAGTCCGACGGCGCCGACATAAAACAGCGGCCTCCAGCCATAACTGGGAAGGATCGTCTTGGCCGAAAAGGCGGCCAGCATCGGCCCGAATGCAAAACCCGTCTGGATTACCGCCGAGCACATGATCCTTATCCTGGCCGGCATGACTTCGGCGACCAGAGTATTGCCGACGCCCCACTGCGCTCCCAGCCCGATTCCCACCAGGATCCTGAGGGCCAGCATCGATTCAAAGCTGTTGGCGTACGCGAACGCCACCGTGAACACTGAATACCACGCCAGGCAGTAGACCATGACGCGGACACGCCCGAACTTGTCCGAAAGCCACCCGGACACCAGGCCGCCCAGCCCCGCCCCGAGGAGCGGCGCGCCAAGTAAAAGCCCCATTGCGGCCTTCGGGAACTTGAACTCCTTTAAAATGTCTCCTGCGGCAACCGACAGCAGCTGCCAGTCCATCACGTCCAGGACGAGCGCGAACCAGGCGAAAACCCAGACGAATATCTGGACGGCGCCGATCTTCGCGTCCTCCTTGGGGATGGGGATAAACCTCTGACCATAAGCGTTGTCCATACTGTCCTCCTTCCAGTTTAACGGGTCATTTAATAAATTCAAAAAAACCGCTATTTATTCCACCCAGATGATGCATCCCGCACCCTGGGTCAAACCTCCGCATATTGCGCATGCCGCGTACCCGCCGCCGTTCTCCGCGAGGTTGTACGCCGCGGTCATCATGACGCGCGCGCCGCTCGCGGTGTTGGCATGGCCGACCGCAATGGCGCTGCCGTTGACGTTCAGCCTGGATTTCAGCAGATCGTATTTTTGGGCGTCGTTATCGAGGATGGGCCCGGCCGAAGCCTCTTTCACCATTGCATCGTAATCCGCGGCAAGGAACCTGCTGTTGGAAAGCAGCTTGGTCGAGACCAGGGGGACGCACGCAAACGCCTCGTTGATCTCGATGAATTTGATATCGTCGATCTTGAGGCCCGACGCATCGAGGCACTTCTTGATCGCGAAGCCGGGGGACACGGGCATGATCCGCGGCTGCAGGGCGATGGACGACATCGCGACTATCGTGTAGATGACCTTCAGCCCGAGCTTTTCGGCCTTCTCGCGCTTCATCAGGATCTGGGCCGTCGCCCCGTCGTTCATTCCCGGGGCGTTGCCGGCCGTGCAGGTCGGGTTGCCGAAGATCGGTTTGAGTTTGGCAAGGTCCCCGATCTTTATTTCGGGACGGTACTGCTCGTCTATCTCGAGGGACTTGCTGGAAATCACATTGCCCTTTTTGTCTTTCTTCGTGAGTTCGAGCGGCGCCATTTCCTTTTTGAAGAAGCCCCTTTGCAGGGCCTTTCCGTAGTTAGCGTGGCTCGCAAAGGCAAACTCATCCTGCTCTTCCCGGGTGACGCCGTACTCGATCGCCACGTTTCCGGAATCTACCGCCACCGGCGCGTAGTCCTTGTACCCGAGCGGGATCAGCGGGTCTTCCATCAGGAATGAACTGTGTTTCTTCCCTTCCCAGCGGATGCCGCGCAGAAGGAAGGGAACGGTGCTGAAGCTCGTCGAGCCGCCCGCCATGACCACTTGAGCCTCGCCCAGGAGGATGCTCCGGGAGCCGTACTTGGCCGCGTTCATCCCGGACACGCAGGCCTGGTCGAAGGCCACCGAAGGCTTTTCGGGCGGGATGCCGGCCTTGAGCATTGTCTGCCTTGCAACCACCGGCGTATAGGGGTCCTTCGTGTTGGAGGTGTCGCCGTTGCCCCACCAGACCTCGTCGATCAGGGCGGGGTCGAGTTTTATCCTGT
>JBDKTK010000028.1:0-3606 GCA_039680225.1 Syntrophaceae bacterium | reverse complement strand
CCGGCCCGTCTTTGCAGGGATTGAACGTTAATTTCGGCTTGGATGTGAACAACCCCAACGGATACGACCTCAAGCTCGAAAAGCTCAGTTTCAGTTTTGCCGTCAATGACAATCAATCCGGAACAGGGCAGGTCGATTCACCCATTCTATTGCCGGCCCGGTCCGTTTCATACATCGAGATACCGGTGAAGATGGACATGAAGTCCGTCGGAAACTGCATCTCGGCAATAATCCGGGGCAAGGAGATCAGATACAAAGTTGAAGGCGACGCGCTCGTCAAGGCGCTCCTGGGCGAGAAGAATTTTCACTTCAACAGGGAAGGCGTGTTCACGAAGGAAATGCTGCAGAGGTGAAAGAAGTTCTAACGCTCACTTTGCATTTATACGCAGTCATTCTCGCGAAAACGGGAATCCAGTACTATTGAGCATCCTTTATATACAGACCCCCTGTTTCCGAAGGGGAACCAAACCCCCAATATTATTCCTTTAAAAAAGAAGGACATAATAGAAGGAGCCCGCGGAGTTCGCCGAAGAAGAACTCCCGGAGAACACGATCTAAGCGCGCTGTTTCCCCAGGCCTGTCGGTACACTTATGCTGACCCGGGTCCCCTTGCCGGGCTTGGAATATATAACAAGCTGCCCGCCCAGGTGTTTGAGCCTTTCCCGGATGCTGAACAATCCGAATCCGCCGCTTGTATTCGCGCGATAGGAAACGTTCCCGTTAAATCCCTTACCATCATCATTAATGCTGATTTTTACCTTATTGCGGTTTGGAGTTATAGATATATCAACATTATTTGCACTTGCATGCTTGACTACATTCATGAGGAGCTCGCGGACGGCCTGGAAGATCAGGACCTGGGTCTCATATGTCAACTGCTCAACACCATTGCTCTCTATGAGTTTGACATTTAAATCATTCTTCAGGTTTATTTCGTCTGCAAGCCACTCTAACGCAGGAACAATGCCGAGTTCGTACAATACCGGCGGGCTCATCTCCATCATGAGCAGCCTCGCCTCGGTAATTGCCCGGGAAAGCAAGTCCTGCAATTCCCGGAAATACCGGGAATCCTTTTCAGGAATATGTTCCCGTATAATTTCCGATCTCATCTTGGCGGCGCCCAGCGTCTGCACGACACTGTCGTGAAGGTCCGCGGAGAAGTGCTGCCTGGTGCGCTCATCGGCCATGACTATTTCCGATGCCATCGCCCGCAAGTCCCTCTGGGCGGAGCGCAATTTCTTTTCCGTGCGCTTGCGTTCTTTAATTTCCAGCAGTAAAAATGCGTTTACTTTTGACAGCAGCGCTGTCCGCTCCTTAACCCTGTCCTCCAGCTCATCCCTTGATTTTTTCAGTTCCTCTTCAGCCCTCCTGCGCTCGGATATTTCCCTTTTCAGGTTTTTGTTTGCATCCTGGAGCTCTTTTGTCCTTTCCTCGACTTTCTCTTCGAGCTTCTGAATGAAATCCGCCTGAATGTTCTTCTTTTCAGTTATATCCGTGAATACAGACCGGACCCTGGCTGTTTTCCCCTGTTTCCCATCGAAGACGGAAATGCTCTCAACGGAGACATACATTTTATTTACCAGTTTCAACTCACAGGTGTGGGGCAGGGGCGATTTCAGGACCTTACGGCGATACAGGTGAAAGATCTCCTGAAATTCAGGCCTGATGAAATCATGAAGGGGCTTACCGGTAATTTTTTGCTGGGTCGTCCCAAGCATCCGGGATGCGGTGATATTGGCCTCCAGGATTGCCCAGTTCTGGTCAAAAATGAAGTAACCTACAGGGGCGGACTGGTACAGGTCGAAATACTTTGAGCTGATCTCATCGAGACGGACCTGGGTCTTTCTGAGCTCCTCGTTCTGCATTTCGAGCTCGACCTGGTAAACCTGCAATTCATGAATGAGCTCGGCCTGGGAGAGTCCGCCTTTTTTAGTCCTCTTCCGCCCGGTTTCTAATTTTTTCTCCGCCTGCTCACGTAGTTTGACTTTTAATTGTTTCATCCCGGCACATGGTTTCGATTTAAACTGCGCAAGACTAATTCAGAAAATCCCGTCACTCCCAATTCGACTCCGATCCTAAATCGGAGAATTCTCAGGTTTGCCCTCCTTTGGGACATCTTCAATCGCAAGCAGAATCAGATCCTTGCCATTGGCTTTCTGCTCAATCTTCCGGGCATTGAGGAGCATTAATTTCCTGCCGGTCTTTGGGGACATATGCTCCACACGGAAGTTGTCAAATTCTCTCTTTTCGGGAATGATCTTTTCCAGGAGTTCTCTCAGCTCCGGGATATCCCACTGGCGGTTGCCCAGGCTGAATATCAGCTTGTTTTGGGTTTCGTCCGGGCTCACATGGAAAGTCCTGTAAAATGACCGGTTGGCCGAGACAACCCGGAGTCGGCCGTCGAGAACGACCAGAGGCTCCCGTACGGTTTCCAAAATGCTCTCCGCGTATTGGTGCTCTTCCATAATGGCCATTTCCAGTCTCTTCAGGGCTGTAATACCGGTGAAGGTTATAACCACGCCCTGGATTACATTTTCAACGGTCCGGTATGGCAGGATCCGCATCAGGTACCAGTTCCCATCCTTGGACTCGACCTCCATTTCTTTGGTAGCGAGCTTTTCGAGCACTTCCCCGGTATCTTCCCCCAACCGATCATATTTGAGATTAGAGACTATATCTGTTATCGGCCGGCCCACATCGCCTTTAATGAGTTTTATAATCTTGGCCGCCTCGGGGGTGAAGCGCCTCACTTTCAAATCATTGTCGAGAAAGAGGGTCGCGATCTCCGTGCTGTTAAGGAGATTTTTCATATCATTTTCGGCCTCGAGCAGCGCATTGACCTTTTCCTGCAGCTCGGCATTTACCGACAGGAGCTCTTCATTAAGGGACTGCATCTCCTCCTTCGAGGAAATCAGCTCTTCGTTCGTGGACTGTAACTCTTCATTGGTGGACTCAAGCTCCTCGTTGGCAGCGCGGTATTCTTCCTGGGACACCTGCATCTCTTCAATGGTCGCACTGAGGCGCTCTTTCGTGCGCTGGAGTTCCCTTTCAACCAGGACATTGGCGCGGCTTTTATCTTTCCCCCCTTTGATCGCAGTTTCCGGGGGCTTAATGTCCTCGAAGACGACCATGAGCAGCTCGTTTTCTTTGCCCGTCTCCAAAGGCTTCACCGTAACATTGATGTGCTGTTCGCCGCCATTGACTCTCACCCTGATATCCTTAGTCGTGACAGATGTCTTCTGGGCGGCAGCTTTATGGATGGCGCTGCCGATTTCAAATCGCAGATCCTCCCGGGCCATTACCAGGATATTCAGGTTTGCCTTTCCGGAGGCGGGTTCAAGATATTTACCTGTCCGCCCGCTTATGTACAGGATGTCGCCCTTGCGATTGACAAGCACGGCCGGGGGGGCAAAATTATCCAGGATAACCGAGCGCATAAGCTCGGGGATCGAGGATTCCAGATCTTTCGAGGCAGCCGCGGCAGCACCCAGCCTCATTTTTGGGGTGAAGAGGGGTACGGCATAGTCGCGGATAATGTTCGGCAGAAGCGCCCCTTCCTTTTTTTCGTAAATCCTCCATTTCCTGTCCAGGGGGGAAAAGAGATCA
>JBDKTK010000027.1:0-11685 GCA_039680225.1 Syntrophaceae bacterium | reverse complement strand
CGTTGATGGAACATATGAACAACATAGCCGGTGCGAACGGCGTGGGCCGGGTGGACATGGTCGAAAACCGTTTTGTGGGCATGAAGTCGCGCGGGGTTTATGAGACCCCGGGAGGTACTGTCCTGTGGGCCGCGCACCGCGCCGTCGAATCGATCACGATGGACAGGGAAGTTATGCTTCTGAGGGACTCGCTTACCCCGAAGTACTCCCAACTTGTTTACAACGGGTTCTGGTTCTCCCCGGAGATGAATACCCTTCAGAAACTGATTGACGAGACACAGCAGAATGTAACAGGGACCGCCCGGATGAAACTTTACAAGGGCAACTGCACGGTCGTGGGCAGGAAGGCTCCCAATTCTCTTTACAGTGAGGATATAGCAAGCTTTGAGGAAGCCGGCCGTTATGATCAGAAAGACGCAACGGGATTTATCCGCCTCAATGCATTGAGACTCAAGTTGCAGGCCTGGACGAAGGCAAAAGCGAAACCGAAAGCGAAACCGAAAGCGAAAGCGAAAACGAAAACTTCCAGATAGGACAACTGAAGAGACTGCGACCAATGGCGAAGAAACCCTGGGGCGGGAGGTTCGGGCAGCCCACCGATAAACTCGTGGAGGAATTCACCGAGTCCATCAGCTTTGACCGGAGGCTTTACCGGCAGGACATCGAGGGCAGCATTGCCCATTGCCGCGTTCTGGCGGAGGCGGGAATAATTTCGCCCGATGAGGAAGGCAGGATAATTGAGGGACTCAATTCCATCCTGGCCGATATCGAGAAGGGCAGGTTCAAGTTCCCCGCGGAACTCGAGGACATCCACATGGCGGTCGAGCAGGAGCTGACAACAAGGATAGGCAAGGCGGGCGAGCGCCTCCACTCGGGGCGCAGCCGCAACGACCAGGTGGCGCTGGACCTGCGCCTGTGGCTCCGCAATGAGGCGGGCGAGGTCACCGGCCTGATCGGCGAGCTGAAAACGGCCCTGGTCGAAGCAGCCGATAAGGAGATGGGTACGGTAATGCCGGGCTACACGCACATGCAGAAAGCCCAACCCGTCCTGCTGTCCCATTATCTCCTGGCCTTCCGGGAAATGCTGGACCGGGACGAGGACCGTTTCCGGGATTGCCTGAAGCGCATAAATGTAATGCCGCTGGGTTCGGCGGCGCTGGCCGGGACGGGCCTGCCGCTCGACAGGAAGGTTGCTGCGCGCCTCCTTGACTTCCCGGCAATAACCGCCAACAGCATGGATGCCGTGTCCGACCGGGATTTTGCGGCGGAGTTTATCTTTGCCTCGAGCCTGCTCATGATGCACATGAGCCGGTTGTGCGAGGACCTGGTAATCTGGTCGAGCGGAGAATTCGGCTTTGTCGAGATAGCCGATTCCTTCACGACCGGGAGCAGCATCATGCCGCAGAAGAAGAACCCGGACGTGGCCGAGCTGATCCGGGGGAAAACAGGACGGGTCTATGGCAACCTCGTCTCATTGCTGACGGTGCTCAAGGGTTTGCCGATGACTTACAACAGGGACCTCCAGGAGGACAAGGAACCGCTGTTCGACACGGTCGATACAGTGAAGGCCTGCCTGGCCGTCCTGTCCCGAATGCTCGGGAACGTCAGGTTTGCGGGTGCGCGGATGCTCGCAGAGGCTTCGCGCGGCTTCACGACCGCCACGGACCTGGCGGAATACCTTGTCCGGAAAGGTGTGCCTTTCCGGCAGTCGCATGAGATCATTGGCCGCCTGGTCGGCTATTGCCTTGCAGAAAAAAAGGAGTTGCAGTCGCTTTCGCTTGAGGAACTGAAAAATTTCAATCCCGCCTTTGAGAAGGACGCTCTGTCGGTTATCGATCCGGTAAAATCGGTCGACAGCAGGAATGTGATCGGAGGGACCTCCCGCAAGCAGGTATCAAGCGCTATCAGGAAGATCAAGGGGAGAAGCGGAAAATAAGATGAGGAAGTTCCTGGTGCCCGTGCTCATATTGTGCGCCGTATCCATTTTTGGGGCATGCGGCAGGAAAGCGCCGCCCGTCCCGCCCCATCTGGTGATACCCCGGATTTCGGACCTGAAGGCCGGGACGGCGGAAAACGGCATAGCCCTGACCTGGACTGCGTCCGACCCGAAGGCCGATGTGGCCAGGACAAGGGTCCTGAAAAGCGCGATCGAGGTGCCGGGCGACTGCCCGGGATGCCCCCGCAATTTCGAGATCATTGCAGACCTTTTCCCGGGTGATGTAAAAGCCGAGAAGGGACTTGCAAAATTTATCGATTACAATGTAAAAAGCGGTTTCCTTTACTCTTATAAACTGGCCCTTTGCGACTCGTCGGGCCTGTGCGGAGAAGAATCAAATATAGCTGAGGCGAGAATCGGTCCATGAACGACTTTCATTATCGGGATGGTGAATTGTGGTGTGAGGAAGTCCCCGTGCGGGAGCTGGCTGAAAAGGCCGGCACGCCTTTGTACGTCTACAGCCACAGGACATTAAAGAGGCACTTCCAGGTATTCGATAATGCGTTTGCGGGCATGAAGCACATCATCTGCTTTTCCGTGAAGGCCAACTCCAATATCGCCATCCTGCGGCTGTTTATGAAAGAGGGGGGCGGCGCTGATATCGTTTCAGGGGGCGAGCTTTTCCGGGCCCTGCAAGCGGGGGCCGACCCGGGCCGGATAGTCTATTCCGGGGTTGGGAAAAAGCGCGACGAGATCGAGTTTGCGATCCGCTCGAATATCCTCATGTTCAATGTCGAGTCCTCGCAGGAACTCGAGGCGATCAATGCCGCTGCGGGAAAACTCGGCGCCAAGGCCCGGATTTCCATCAGGATCAACCCGGACGTGGACCCCAAGACGCACCCCCATATTTCGACGGGGCTGAAGAAGAACAAATTCGGCATTGATATCCAGAAATCGCTGGAAGAGTACAGGCGGGCCAGGGAGTTCAAAAACGTCGAGATAATCGGGGTGGATTGCCATATAGGCTCGCAGGTGACACAGATATCGCCGTTTGTAGACGCCCTGGAGAAACTGAAGAAATTCATCAGCCTCCTGAAAAAGGACGGCATTGAAATAAAGTACCTCGACCTGGGAGGGGGGCTGGGTATCACTTACAACCAGGAGACCCCGCCGCATCCCGATGAATACGCCGACGCCATCAGGCAGGCGGCCGACGGACTTGACTGCACCTTTATACTGGAGCCGGGCAGGGTGATAGTCGGCAATGCGGGGGCGCTTGTCTCGCGGGTGCTCTTCACCAAGTCGAACGAGGAAAAGAATTTCATCATTGTCGATGCGGGAATGAACGACCTCATCAGGCCGAGCTTTTATGACTCGTTCCACCGGATTATTTCCGTCGTCCCGAACAGGGACGAGCAAACCTGCAAGGCGGACATCGTCGGGCCGATATGCGAGTCCGGGGACTTCCTGGCGAAAGACAGGGCCGTGCCCGCATACAGGACCGGGGACCTGATTGCCGTGATGAGCGCCGGCGCTTACGGGTTTACGATGTCCAGCAACTACAATTCCCGCCCCCGGGCGGCGGAAGTCATGGTTAAGGATGACAAATTTTTTGTGATCCGCCGTAGGGAGGAATACCAGGATCTCGTCCGGGGTGAAGAGATACCGGATTTCCTGAAGTGATTTATTCTCGTCACCACTGCGAAAGCAGGGGTCCAGAAAAAAACTGGATTCCTGCTTCCGCGGAATGACAAATATTATTTAAGGATTAATAATGATCGAATTCTATAAAATGAGCGGCAGCGGGAACGACTTCATCCTGATCGACAACCGCGGTAAGGCCCTGGACGGCATCGACCTTAAGGCATTCGCGAAAGCCGTGTGCCGCAACAAGGTTTCCGTCGGCGCCGACGGCCTGATCGTGATCGAGCCCTCCGGCAAGGCGGATTTCCGCTGGATCTTCTTCAATGCCGACGGCAGCGAAGCGGAGATGTGCGGCAACGGCGGGCGCTGCGCCGCGCGGTTTGCCTTCATCAAAGGCATGGCCGGCAACAAACTCTCTTTTGAGACGAGGGCGGGGATAATCGACGCGGAGGTCAAAGGCGACATTGTAAAGCTGCGCCTGACCGATCCGCGCGACCTGAAGCTGGATTATTCCATTGCCGTCAAGGGAGGGCAGCTCAAGGTGAACAGCATCAACACGGGCGTGCCCCATGCAGTCTCCTTTGTCGACCGGCTGAACGAATTCGATGTTTTCGGGTACGGTCGCGACGTGCGGTTTCACAGCGCCTATGCGCCTGCCGGGACCAATGTGAATTTCGTGACAATGGACGGGAAGAACCGCATACGGGTCAGGACGTACGAGAGGGGCGTTGAGGACGAGACGCTTGCCTGCGGCACGGGCGCCGTAGCCTCGGCCCTGGTCGGCGCGGGCAAAGGCCTGGTTGACTCGCCAGTTGAAATTCTGGTAAAGAGCGGGGAAATTCTCACCATTTATTTTGATAAATCCGGGGATCTTTTTTCCAATGTCTACCTGGAAGGCAAGGCTTCCGTCGTTTACGAGGGCAGGCTCTGGAAAGAGGCTTACCAATAATAAAAAAGAAAATAGAAAAGGAGGCTCTCCATGTTTAAAGGGGCAATTGTAGCAATCGTGACGCCTTTCAAAAACGGGAAGGTGGATGAGGAGGCACTGAGGGGGCTTATCGAGTTCCAGATTAAAAAAGGGACCGATGCCATAGTCCCCTGCGGTACGACAGGCGAATCGCCGGTGCTGTCGCACGAGGAGCATGACCGGGTAATCGAGATAACGGTAGACGCGGTAAAGAAGAGAGTCCCCGTAATCGCCGGGACCGGGTCGAACAGCACCGCCGAGGCCGTCCGGCTTACAAAGCATGCCCGTGAAGTGGGCGCCGACGGCGCGCTCGTGGTCTGCCCCTATTACAACCGGCCGACCCAGGAAGGCCTTTACCAGCATTACAAGAAACTCGCCGAAGCGGCGCCGATCCCGATTATCGTCTACAACATCCAGAGCCGCACGGGCGTGAACATGAGCACGGATACCCTCGCCAGGCTTGCCAAGATCAAGAACATTGTCGGCGTGAAGGAAGCATCCGGCAGCCTCCGGCAGATGGCCGATGTGATCGCGGCCTGCCCCAAGGGCTTCACGGTCCTTTCCGGCGATGACTTCTTCACTTATCCCCTGATGTGCCTGGGCGGGCACGGCGTTATCTCCGTCGTGTCGAACGTGGCCCCCGGGGAGGTCGCGAAGATGGTGGACGCGTTCAATGCGGGCGACATGAAGAAGGCGTGCGCCATGCATTACAAGATGATGCCCCTGGTGGACGCGATGTTCGTTGAGACGAACCCGTCGCCGGTCAAGGCCGCGCTTGCCATGATGGGGAAAATCCAGGACGAAATCCGGCTGCCCCTGGTCGGGATCTCGGACGCGAGCCGGGAAAAGGTCAGGAAGGCGCTTACCAACTACGGTCTCATTAAATAGGAGGGTCCCATGATCAAAGCGATTGTGGCCGGCGCGGGCGGAAAAATGGGCGGGATGATCATCTCGCTGCTTGCCGGGACGGAAGGAATAGAAGTTGCCGCCGCCTTCGAAAGGAAGGGCCACCCGTTTGCGGGAAAAGACCTGGGAGAGTGCCTGGGACTGGGAAAGAACGGGATAACGATAGCGGACGGTCTCGAGGCGGTGATCGACAAGGGAGACGTCATAATCGATTTCACCCAGTTTGAGGCGTCGCTTGAACACCTCAAAGTAGCTGCCGCAAAGGGCAAGGCCATTGTCATCGGCAGCACGGGTTTCACAGCCGAGGCAACGGAGAAGGCCAGGGCACTCGCAAAAAACACAAGGTGCGTCCTGGCGCCCAATATGAGCGTCGGCGTCAATGTCATGTTCAAGGTGCTCGATTACGTCGCGGGCATCCTCGGCAGCGATTTTGATGTTGAAATCGTCGAGGCCCATCACAACCTGAAGAAGGATTCCCCGAGCGGCACCGCCGTGAAGATGGCCCAGGTACTGGCCCAGAGGCTGGGCCGGGACCTCGACAAGGTCGGCGTTTACGAGCGCAAGGGAATGATCGGGGCGCGTACAAAAGAGGAAATCGGCATCCAGACGGTGCGGGCCGGCGATATTGTGGGCGAGCATACGGTTATTTTCGGCGGGATAGGGGAGCGGTTGGAATTCATCCACCGGGCCCACAGCCGGAACAATTTCGCCAAGGGCGCGATCCGGGCCGCGAAATGGATTGTTAACCAGAAAAATGGTTTCTATGACATGCAGGACGTGCTGGGCCTGAGATAGCCGGTCCAGCCGAAATCTGCCACCCCCTTAATCCCCCGCCGGCGGGGGATAGATAATATGTCCCCCCTCTGGAGGGGGCAGGGGGAGGTCAAAAAAGGGCGATCCCTGCGGTCGCCCCTTTTAACACAATATACAATATAGAAGGAGAGCCGACATTGCAGATTGCGGAACGACTGACGAGGATACCACCATACCTTTTCATGGAGCTCAGGAAGAAGATAGCAAAGGCAAAGGCCGATGGAATCGACGTGATAAGCCTCGCAATCGGCGACCCCGTCGAGCCAACTCCGGCCGGCGTAATTGATGAATTGTGCAGGACCGCTCATGACCCCGAGAACCACCGCTACCCGACGGACGAGGAAAAGGGCATGCTGGCCTTCCGGGAGGAAGTGGCCAGGTGGTACCAGGAGAGATATGGCGTAAAACTCAATCCGGCTAATGAGGTTTTGGGCCTCATAGGCTCCAAGGAGGGCTGCCACCATTTCATCCTGGCAAGGGTCAATCCCGGCGATACCGTGCTCATGACAGATCCGGGGTATCCGGCTTACCGGGCCAGCATCCTCATGGGCGGCGGCGAGCCGTATTCGATGCCGATACTGCCGGAAAACGGGTATCTCCCGATATTCGAGGACATCCCGAAGGACGTGGTAAAGAAGGCAACAGCCATGTTCCTCAACTACCCCAACAACCCGACGGGGGCCTGCGCCAACAAGGAATTTTTCCGCAAGGCCGTGGATTTCGCGAAGAAGAACGATATAGCGATCTGCTACGACAACCCGTACAGCGAAGTCGTTTTCGAGGGGCAGGAAAAATTGAGCATCCTCAGTGTGGAAGGCGCCAGGGAAGTTGCGGTGGAACTCAATTCCCTCTCAAAGCCGTACAATATGACCGGCTGGAGGATCGGGATGGCCATGGGCAATCCCGACCTTGTTGCGGGCATCAGCAAAGTGAAGGAAAACACCGATTCCGGCATCTTCAATGCGGTCCAGTTTGCCGGCATTCACGCGCTCAGGTCGGAAACCTCCAACATCGAAAATATGCTCAAAATATACAAGGCCAGGAGGGACTTGGTTCTCGGCACCCTGAAAAAGATCGGGATAGATTTTAATCCGCCGAAAGGGACTTTTTACCTTTGGGTGCCAACACCCAGGGGGATGAGCTCAATTGACTTCACGGGAAGGCTGTTTGAGAAGACGGCCGTTGTCGTTGCGGCGGGGACTGCTTACGGCAAGTTTGGAGAGGGTTTTATCCGAATCTCTCTGACCGTGCCGGACGCGATATTGAAAGAGGCTATGGACCGGATTGAACGCGAATTCGCGTAAGAGTGTTTCGTTCATAGGAATAGGGTCCAATATAGGAGACCCCGCCCGGAATTGCGTCGAAGCAATAGAGCGGCTGGCGAGCAGCGAAGAAGTGAGGGTGCTGCGGAGTTCTTCGCTTTACAGGACCGAGCCGGTCGGATTGGAAGGCCAGCCCTGGTTCGTGAACTGTGCCGTCGAGATCAGGACAGTCCTGAGGCCCCGGCCGCTTCTGGAATTTTTAAAAAAGATCGAGAGCGATATGGGCCGGACCGAGTCGGCCAAATGGGGTCCCAGGGTAATCGATCTCGATATCCTCTTATACGGGCAGGAGATAGTAGAAGAAGAAGGACTCAAAATACCCCATCCGGAGATGCACAAGAGGCGCTTTGTCCTGCAGCCCCTCTTTGAGATTGCCCCTTATGAGGTCCATCCCGTTTACGGGATCAGTATTAAAGGACTGTTGGACAGGCTTGAAGATAAGAAGGACGTCATCAGGCTTGACCCTCATTCGTAATTAGGTGATTTGATGATAATTCGTGTATTGATAGCCGCCCTGGCCATTTACCTGATCTTCCGGATTGCCAGGGGGCTCTTTTTAAAAGGCAGCGCCGCCACCAGGCAGAATATCCCGAAGAGGCGCGAAGGCGAGGATATGGTAGAGGACCCGTACTGCCACGTTTACATTCCGATAAGCGAGGCGTATGCCGCAACCGTGGAGGGGAATACCCGGCATTTTTGCAGCCGGGAATGTTATGAAAAATTTATCAGCGAGCAAGGGAAGGGGTAATTCCATTCCGGGACAAGGAGGAAAGAAATGAAGTTTTTTATCGACAGCGCAAACATTGGCGAGATAAAGGAGGCAGTAAGCCTCGGAATGGCGGATGGAGTCACCACGAACCCCAGCCTGATCGCGAAGGAAGGCAGGAAGTTCGACGATGTAGTTAAAGAGATACTTGAAATCGTGGAAGGGCCTGTGAGCCTCGAAGTGATAAGCCTTGAATCCAGGGGAATGGTGAGCGAGGCGAAAAAACTCGCGAAGCTGGCGGAAAATGTAGTAATAAAAATACCGATGTCAACGGAAGGGCTGAAAGCCACAAAGGTTCTGGCCGGCCTGGACATAAAAGTCAACATGACCCTGATATTTTCGCCCCTCCAGTCGCTTATGGCCGCGAAGGCCGGCGCTGCTTACGTCAGCCCCTTCGTGGGAAGGCTCGACGATGTATCGCATTACGGGATGGACCTTGTTGAACAGACCATAACCATTTTCGACAACTACGGTTTCGGCACCGAGGTGATTGTCGCCAGCGTGCGCAACCCCCTGCACGTGCTAGATGCGGCCCTTATGGGAGCCGATATTGCCACTATTCCCTTCAAGGTGATTGAACAGCTCTCGAAACATCCGCTGACCGACGTGGGGATCGAGAAATTCCTGGCCGACTGGAAAAAGGTGCCAAGGAAATAGCAGGAAAAAGAGTCGGGGGCCCAACTCCGCCATGCTGGACGCTATAAAAAAGGGATTTGACAGGCTGCCCGTGTCGCGGGAATTCCGCGACATAGTCAATCTTCCGAATACGGTAACGATGCTCAGGGTGTTGATCCTCCCTGTGCTCTTTCTTCTGCTCCTCCAGCCCAACAAGCTTGTCAGCCTGCTCATTGCGGTTTTGTTTGCGCTTGCCGCCCTGACGGACATGCTCGACGGCTATATTGCGCGGCGCTACAAGATAGTGACCAAGATAGGAAAGCTGCTCGATCCCATTGCCGACAAGATGATCGTCAGCACGGCCATGATCCTGATGATACCGGTGGGACGGATCCCCGCCTGGATAGTGGCGATAATAATCATCCGGGACATCGCGATTGACGGCATCAGGCATGTTGCATCCATTGGGGGCCTGATAATATCTGCCAGCCGCCTCGGCAAGTACAAGACATTCACCCAGGAGGCGGCAATCACAGCCCTCATTATCCATTATCCGCTTTTAGGATTGGACGCCCACTATGTAGGCCTGATTATCCTTTACGCGGCGCTTGCCCTGACGGTTTTGTCCGGGGTGGAATATTTCTATAAGTTCTTCAGATGGGCGTTTAAATCCAAGGATTAAAGTGCGCCGGATTGCCGGGAAAAAGGCAATTTTCTGTTGACTTTAAAGCCTGATTTTTATATCTATCTAATACACTCTAGCGGGAGTAACTCAGCGGTAGAGTGCTACCTAGCCAAGGTAGACGTCGACGGTTCAAATCCGTTCGCCCGCTCCATTTTATTTTTGGCGGCATAGCCAAGTGGCCAAGGCAGCGGTCTGCAAAACCGTTATTCACCGGTTCGAATCCGGTTGCCGCCTCCAGGAAAGAAATGAAGGTCAGCTGCTGCAGCTGGCCTTTTTTAATGCCTACAATAATATTTTATCCTTCATCGCCTGCTTCAGCGGAAGACATGTCTGCCGGGTCTATCGGATTCAGGCCATGCCTGATCCTGGCCTTGTTGCACTTGTCGTCTCCCGGCTGGACTTCACGGCAGGGGGAAGGGCGATTTGCATATACAAGACAGATCACCTGCCGGCCGACAACCCCCTCAAGACTGCAGCAGAGCGGCGAGCGCTGGTTGGTCCCGGCCATGCAAATGCGCCAACCGTTCACCTTTTCTATGTGGTGGCCTTCGAGTCCCAGTTCCTTTGCTTCCGACCAGTAAAATGAAACCCGGTACGAGGCGCAACAGGCGCCGCAGTTCAGGCAGGGATTTTTGTTTTCAACGCGCTCGCTCATTGCTTCTGTCCGTTGCTGAACGGTTCACGGAAAAAAGCGGTTAAGACCCGAAAAACGTTGAGATTGTTGCCTTATTCAATAATGGGGCCGGTGAAATGTCAAGCCCCGCTTGACAACGGGTTGCTGTTTACGGCAAGGTTACGGACGAATCAGTTGGAATTCTCAGGGTTCAGCAGAAAAATAAGGAGGCAGGAATATCATGAATCGTGAAGATGCTTTGGCAATGCTTGATAAATACATTAAGAACGAAAGAATGAAATACCACTGCCTGGCTTCCGAGGCCGTGATGAGGACGCTTGCCCGCCGGCTCGGCAGGGACGAGGAGAAATGGGGATTGGCGGGCCTCCTGCATGACATTGACGTGGAGCTTGTCAACGCGGATTTGAGCGTGCATGGGCTGGAAGCGGAAAAGATACTCGGCGAAGCGGGGGTCGATCCGGAGATCGTTTCCGCGATAAAGATGCATAACGAGCAGGCGAGCGGCAAAAAGAGAAGCACGGAATTCGAGCACGCCCTCGCGGCAGGCGAGACCATAACGGGCCTGATTACGGCTACAGCAATGGTTTATCCGGATAAAAAAGTGGCAAGCGTAAAGCCCAAGTCGGTCACAAAGAGGATGAAGGAGAAGGCCTTCGCTGCCTCCGTGAACCGGGAATATATCCTGGAGTGTGAAAAAATCGGCATTCCCCTGGAGGAGTTCGTTCAGCTCTCTCTCAATGCCATGAATGAAATAAGTGATAAGATAGGATTATAATTTCCTGTCTCCCTATCCAAGGTGGGCATTAGAGATGTTCCCCAGGATCTTTGCGGTGAAATCCGGGCTCATTCTGAAAATGTTTTCAGCTGCCTTGTAAATCAACGATCCTTATACCGGGCACCTCACCCTCTCGGGATAGAAGTACTGGGGAATATCCGTCACCTCCATTCCCCAGCAATTCATCAATCCGGTATTGCCCGCATCCGTCCTGCCCGGGTCAAAGATCCTGTAACCGCTCGCATGGGCCCGTTTGATCGTTTCCCGTAAAGGGATATGAGCGTCAGGGCTTACTGCTTTCACTTAGCAGGACATCCGTTAATCGCTGCCGTAAACTGCAATTTATCCGGCTGAATCCAGAAATCATACCTACCATCCCCGCCAATAAAGAACACTGTGCATTATCATGTAAGTAATCAGGAATTAATTACATATTTATCAGGAATGAAACATTTAGTCATAAAGTTCATATTTTGCAAACAAAAGCAAAAATAATGTCCAGGGTAATCCCCCTTTTTTCCTAGGGGAATAGGAAATTCAACGATTATAATATTGCTTTTGAAAACAAACATTTAAATATGATTGGCATTGTATGAAAGGTAATAGAAATGATGGTCATTCT
>JBDKTK010000026.1:0-5177 GCA_039680225.1 Syntrophaceae bacterium | reverse complement strand
CCGGTTGATCGTTACATCCTGCCCGCCTTTTTCCCGGTCCAAAATGGAGGCGAGTTCATATTCGAGAGAGGCCGGCGCGGCCGGGACCGAGGGCTCTGCTTTCGCCGCGATTTCCTTTTTTTCTGTTTTTTCTGTTTTTTCTGTTTTTTCTGTTTTATTCAGGGCGATTTTTTTTGATTCCGCATGGGCGGAATTGTTGGCGCCATGCTTCTGGAATTCCATGCCGAACAGGATCACGAAAAAAATAACCAGGAGCATCAGCAGGTCGCTCAGGGTGGTCAACCAGATGTCGTTCCCCCTGGAATTATCCGTATCAATCCGGGAACGGAGCAAGCCGGGATTTGCCCTCCTCCGGGCTGCCGGGGGCTCAATTTCTTTTTTGAGGGTATTTTGCCTCGCCCTGAGGTTGCTCATGATGAAAACGCCGCGATCTTGATTTTGGGAGCGGCCTTTGCTACCAGTTTGGGCAGTTCAGGCCGGGGCTTGACAAAACCTTGTTTTGACCCTTTGGCCGAAGCTGACGAAAGCGAGTCCAGTTTGTATTCCATGGCCCGCGGGTTCTCATGGTTGTACACATCCAGAATGCCTTCCTGGATGAGGTCGAGCCGGACAGCCTCCTGGTCCATAAACTCCCGGAGCTTGTTGGAGAGGGGCATAAAGCAGAGGTTGGCAAAGACGACCCCGTAGAAGGTGCTCAACAGCGCAACTCCCATGTATCCGACCAGGCTGCTGGTATCGGTCACGTGGCCGAAGGTGCGGATCAGGCTGATTATTGTCCCCGTCAGTCCGAGCGCAGGGGCCAGCCTCGCCATGCTGCAGATGATCTTGTCGGATGCTTCATACTGGCTGTAAATGATATTTGCTTCTTTCTGGATGATATTCTCGATCTCGTCCCTGCTGTAATTATAGGTGATCAGTCCCACCGCAGTCTTCAGATGGCCCTCCGGGAGTCTTTCGCCCAGTTGCTCCAGTTCGCGGATCCCGTCTTTCCGGTAAGTGCGGGCCAGGAGCACGATCGTTTTTTTAGTCCAATCCATGTCATTGCCCGCCAGGAAAACCTTTTTCAGGAGACGGGCGGTCCAGGCGAGCCTTCTCCAGGGATAGGCGATCAGGGTTGCAGAAAGAGTCCCTCCCAATACAATCATCAAGGCGTTGACGTTGGAAGCGAACCCCAGGCTTTCGATTTCAAAATTGAAGGACAAAAGGAATATGGCTATGGACAGGAGGATGGAAATAACAATCTGCGGAATCATCAGCCACCTCTAAAGTTTATATAGTTGACAATGAAATTAGCAGAAAGCATGCCACCCGTTTTATGAATGCCTATGTGCTGATTATCTTTGAATATGTCCCGGAATCAGCGATGAACGGCAAGTGCCCGGCGGATTGGGTATACGGCATTATTTTCTCCATGTCCGCAGTTGCGGCCATTTTTGCCGTGTTTGCGCCGGGACATGCCGGGACATGGAAGGAGGGCAAATGGAAGCTGCAATCGAAAATCCGCAGGTGAAGTGAGTGCATGGTGAGATGAATTTGAATTCAAAAAAGGGCCGGTGTTCGCCGGCCCTTTTTTAATCTGTGATATTGGGAACGGCTCAGTCGCGATGCGCGTCGAGCCACTGCTGATATTTCACCATCTGCGCAAGCACCTTTACCGTGCGCTCCGGCGTGGGGAATGCGATTCCCCTGTACCTGCTGTCGGGGGTCTCCGTAACGATTTTACCCTCCAGGACGACCCCGATTATCGGTTTCCCGTATTGTTCCATGAGCCGGGTTGTGTGGGCAAAGAACTCCCGGTCAAACATATCCATTATCTCGAGCTGCCCGCTGATGGCGGACTCGGACACGTCGGGAAATGTCGCCCTGACGGCTTTTGCAATATTCATGGTCATGAAACTGTTCCCGACGACCGTGACGTGGAGGATGGCATCGCACCCGTCCCACCGGGCGAGCGCATCTATGATTTTCACGCGGACCGTCGGGTCCCAGTCGCCCACAAGGTCGATGGGGTTCGCGCGGCTCCAGAATGGAGGGAGTACCTCGTCTATCTCGGCAATCAGGTCATCCGTGATCGGGGGCACTTCAAGCCCCGATTCGATGCAGGCGTCGGTGGTGGTCACTCCCCATCCGCCGCCGAGGGTCATTACCGCAACGCGGCGCCCTTTCGGCAGGGGGAGAGAGGAAAAGGCTGCGGACAGATCGAGGAGGTCCTGGGGCTGGCTTGCCGGGATGACCCCTGCCTGGCGGCAGGCGGCTTCAAACACTTTTATATTGGAAGCCATGGCCCCCGTATGGCTTGCCGCCGCACGGTTCCCGGCCTCCGTCCTTCCGCCCTTGAGCATGATTATCGGTTTTTTCCGGGAGACCCCGGTCGCCTGTTCGATGAAACGTTTCCCGTCCTTGATGCTTTCAAGGTAGAGGACGACCGCCCTGGTCATCTCGTCTTTTTCGTAGCCGGCGAGATAATCCTCAATGGTGATCATCGCCTCATTGCCGGAACCGCTGAAAGCCCGGATCCCGAGGCCTTCCTTTTCGGCAAAGTTCAAAATCTGGGTGCCGAGATTCCCGGATTGCGAGACGACCCCGATCACCCCCGGTTTGGGCCAGTGGGGGGTCCCCGTGCAATAGAATTTAATATGGGGGCTGCTGATGCCCATTGTATTGGGCCCGAGTATCACGATCCCGGCCTCCCCGGCCCGGCGCACGAGTTCCTTTTCCAGCTCTTTCCCCGCCTCTCCGGTCTCCGAGAACCCGGCGGTGATCAGGAGCATGTGCCGTATCCCCTTGGCCTTGAACTCCGGGATCAGACCGGCGACGGCAGCCGCTGGCACGGTCACGACGCCGAGGTCGACCTTGCCGGGGATGTCCAGGACCGATTTGTAAACCTTCCGGCCGGCAATTTCGCCGCCCTTTTGACTGACAAGGTGGATCCCGCCTTCATACCCGCCGGCGAAAACGTTAGTAAAGACCAGCTGGCCCCACTTCCCGAACTGGCCCGAAGCGCCGACGAAGGCGACGGACTGGGCCGAAAATATCCGGAAGAGGTCCTTGACATCGGCAGGAATACGCGACCTGACCGGCGGCCTTTTCCCGAGGACTATCAGGGCGTCGACCGCCGTCACCCGGCCGTCCGGCCCGATCACCAGCGGGTTTACATCCGCCTCCATGACATCCGGGACCTCCATCCCCAAACGGGACAAACCGACCAGGGCCCTGATAATTTCATTCCTGTCCGCAGGGGCTTCTCCCCGAAATTCATTCAGGATACGGGAGGACTTGAGTTCGCCGATCATCATGCCGGCATCTTTTTCGCTGACCGGCGCGACACGGAACGTGACATCTCCGATGGCTTCCGTAAAAATGCCGCCCAGGCCGAGCATGACGACGGGACCGAATTGCGGATCAAAGAAAAGGCCCGCAACCAACTCCCGCCTGCCCGCAATCATAGGCTGGACAAGATAACCTTCCAGGTCCGCTCCCGCTTTTTCCGCAACGGCCCCGGCAGCGGCCAGGACCGCCTCCCTGCTGTTGAGGTTCAGCCGGACAAGCCCCCTCTCGGTTTTGTGGCTCAGCTTAGGGCCTGATCCTTTCAGGACTGCAGGGTAACCGAATTTATCGGCAAGATTTACAGCCTCTTCGGGGGTCGCCGCAACGGCTTCGTTGACAACCGGGATACCGTAGAAACTCAGGACTCTTTTGGATTCCGCTTCCGTGAGGGCCGTGCGGCCCTCTTGTTTTGCTTTTTCGATAATGTCAATCAGGTCCATTTTTCTGTTGCTCCTTCAATATTCAAACGGGTCAAAAGGTGTTTTATTAAAAGGTTTCGGCATAATTGTCCACAATTCATTTCAGGGGAGATTTATTGCCGGGAATGCTGCGGGAAAGTTACTTTCCATGTTGCAGAAGGCAGCTGCTTTTCCTGAAAAAGGCCGGTCCTGGAACCGGCCTTTGTTTTAACTGAAATCTGAAATTTCAAATCTGAAATCTATTTCGCCGCTCCCGGGATCGCCATCTTGAAATTGCGATGGCAATCGAGGCAGTACACCGTTGAAGCCTGGTGTCCCTTGTGGCACACGGTGCAGGCGATTTCGCCGAGGTGCGACTTATGCGGGTTGCGGTCCGGGAAATCCTTGGGCGCGGACCTCTGGGCAAGCTTCTCCAGGGGGCCGTGGCATTCCAGGCAGCGCTGGTTCTCCACTGTCGCATCCGGCTTGGGCATCCCCTTGCCGTGGCACCCCAGGCAGTCCACGCCTCCCTTCGCATGCAGGTTGTCCATGAAGCCCGATTTGGCGGCCGAGGCGAACAACTCCTTGATGAGCTTCATATCGCCTTTGGTCGGAGCGCCCCAGGAGCCCTTTACCCCGATCAGCCCGAAGCTCTTGCCGGGGACCCACGTATGGCATGCCGTGCAGTCCAGGTTGGCCTTTTCCCCAAGGTGGGCCGTGTGCATTTTCGTGGCAAAGGCGTTCTTCCCGGCCTTTCCCGAAAAATCAGGCGCATGGCAGGAAGTGCATGATGCCAGGTTGTTGCCTTTCACCTCCGGGTGGCTCTTGGGGAGGACCGATGCGAAGTCGGCATGGCAGGTCTTGCAGGACGCCTGCTTTGCCGAAGCAGCCGGTTTGGCGGCCCTGGCCGCCGTGGCATCATGTTCGCCGACTAACATTCCATGCAGGAAGAGCAGAGTCAAAATTCCAACTAGCACAACCAAGATTTTTTTCATGCTTCCTTTCCTCTTAAAGCAGGGGGCCGCCGGTACGGCCCCCTCTTTATGCGTTTATGCTTTAACACCCTTTGCCGCGCTTGTCCCCGCTACCCGGCCGAAGACTACGCAATCCGGGATGGCATTGCTGCCGAGGCGGTTCGAACCGTGGACCCCTCCGCAGACTTCTCCCGCGGCAAAGAGCCTCGGGATCACGCTGTTGAAAACGTCAACCACCTGGGCGTTCTGGTTGATCCTGAGTCCTCCCATGCAATGGTGGACTGCAGGCCATTGGGCGATCCCATAGAAGGGGCCCTGGACCAGGGGTATCATGACCTTCGTGATGGGTTTATTGAAATCGGGGTCCTTGCCGGTCTCGAGATACTTGTTGTGTTTGGCCACCGTGTCCGCCAGGTTCTGCTCCGGCAGATTGATCTTTTTGGCCAGCTCGGAGATGCTTTCCGCCCTGATGAAACGT
>JBDKTK010000025.1:0-6276 GCA_039680225.1 Syntrophaceae bacterium | reverse complement strand
CCGCAAAGCCTTCCCTGGCTCAGGCTGGGAGAGACGATATTCACGACGGACTATAGCGTGAGCAGGCTCAATGCCCGCGTCCTGCGAGTTGCGCCGCGGGTCTGCGCCGACATGGGAAAAGCAAGGGATACCAGGTCAAGGCTGGCCGCAGCCTATTCGGAAAAGCTGGAAAGGTACCGGGATGAATTCCTGTTCATGCCCGATGCAAACGACTGTATGCAGGGGCTCCTGCGTTATCCGCTCGTTTTCAAAAGAAAGCGGGCAAGGGACCGCGCCCTTGCCGGTTTGAAACGCCTGGGGGCGAGCGGCATGTACCCTGCCCCGGTGAACGAAATAACCGGAGTGCCCCCGGAATTCAGGCGGGGGCATTTTCCGAACGCCAGTCTCGTTTCCGAAAACATCCTGACCCTGCCGCTGCACGTCCATGTTACCGAAAGCGATATCAGTGCCATTGTCGCGGGGATTGGAAAGGCAATTGAAGGAAATGCCGCTTCGACAAGCTCCGTGTCCCCCGTCTTCGCTCGTTGAGCCTGTCGAAACGAGCAGCGGACTAATTAAATCCGAGGTAAAGAATACATGAGCAACAATATCCTCTGCATCGGCGCGGGCTACGTCGGCGGGCCGTCCATGGCCATGATCGCGATGAAATGCCCCCGTCAGAGGGTGACCGTCGTGGACATCAACCGGGACAGGATCAACGCCTGGAACTCCGAGAACCTGCCGATTTACGAGCCCGGCATTTATGACATCGTGAAGGCGACGAGGGGAAGGAACCTCTTCTTCAGCCCCGATATCGAAAAGGGGATCCGGGAGAACGACATCATCTTCGTCAGCGTCAATACGCCGGTCAAGGATTTCGGGATCGGGGCGGGCTACGCTGCCGACCTGCAGTACTGGGAAAAGACCGCCAGGGAGATACTCAGGCACTCCGTGACTTCGAAGATCGTCATCGAGAAGAGCACGCTCCCGGTGAAGACCGCGCTCGCCATGGAGAGGATCCTGAGCCATAAGAACTCGATCCGGTTCGACGTCCTCTCCAACCCGGAATTCATGGCAGAGGGCACAGCCGTCAGGGACCTCGAAGACCCCGACCGCGTCCTGATCGGCCACCGGAAAACGGAATACGGCCGGGCCGCGGGCTGCAGGCTGAAAGACATTTACATGAACTGGGTGGAGGAAAAGAAGATCATCACGACTGACATCTGGAGCAGCGAGCTTTCCAAGCTCGTCTCCAATGCCTTCCTCGCCCAGCGGGTCTCTTCCATCAACTCCCTTTCCGCGCTGTGCGAAAAAACCGATGCGGACATCAGCGAGGTGTCGCGGTCCATCGGGATGGACAGCCGCATCGGCCCGAAGTTCCTCAACGCGAGCGTCGGCTTCGGGGGATCGTGCTTCAAGAAAGACATCCTATGCCTCGTGTACCTGTGCCGGGCGTACGGCCTGCAGGAAACGGCCGACTACTGGGAATATGTCGTCCGGATAAACGAATACCAGAAGGAGCGTTTCGTGCGCAATATGATCTCCGCGATGTTCAACACGCTGGCGGGTAAAAGGATCTGCCTGTTCGGCTTCGGCTTCAAGGCCGATACGGGCGACACGCGGGAGAGCCCGGCGATTTACATATCCCGCCGCCTGCTGGAAGAGAAGGCCGAACTGGTGATAACCGATCCCCACGCACTCGGAAACGCCCGGGCTGAATTAAAGGAATGGGGCGGCCGGGTCTGCTATGCGGATGATCCGTATGAGGCGGCCCGCGACAGTCATGCCATTGCGGTCATGACCGAATGGGCCGGCTACCGGGACCTGGACTACGGCAGGCTGTTCGACTCCATGGTGCAGCCCGCATTTATTTTCGACGGCAGGAACATCCTTGACCACGAAGAGTGCTACAGGCTGGGATTCAACGTCTTCCCGATCGGGAAACCGTCAATGACGCATTTCTGATCAACATTTGAGCGAATAGCCGTTTCCACCATCTCGCCACGCTTGCGAAAGCAGGAGTCCGGAATAAAACAGGATTCCCGCTTTTGCGGGAATGGCTGATTAAATTTTGGGCCGGTCTCAGACCGGCCCCATTTTTTTTCACTTCATCCTGAACACCCTGACGTTCTCCACCTCGCCCGGATTTGCCGGGACCCCCCTGATGAATTGCCTGTGCAGCAGCTGGGCCGAGATTATCCCGACGACGGCCATGTTCTCCCTCTCGCTCAGGAGCGATCCGTTCTGCCTCCGGCATTTCTGGACGAGTTTCCCGACCTTGCCGGGGTTGAAGAGGCCCGCATCGGCGAGGGATTCCGGCGAGAGCGCGTCCTGTATATAGTCCGGCTCGTATTGGCCCAGAAAACACTGGCTGATCGGCGCCCTGTAAGGCTGCTTGGGCCGGAAGACAAGGTTTTCCGGCAGGAGGTCGAGGGCCGCCTGTCTCAGTATGTACTTGTCTTTAAGGGTGTTGAGGCAATGCCGCGAAGGCAGTGAATTTGCAAATTCAACCACCCTGTAGTCCAGGAAGGGGAAACGCCCCTCCACCGAGTGCCCCATCGCCACGCGGTCGCCCTGCGAGCACAGCAGGTAATTGGAAAGGAAGATGCTGATCTCGGTGAACTGCGCCCGGGAAAACGGCTCCCACCGCTCGAATGCCCCGGGCAGCATCGATGCGAAGCGGCCGAGGAAATCGTCGAGGCCGCATGTTGCCTCCAGGATGTCGTCGGCGAGGAAGGTCCTGATCCTGGCCGTGTTGTCCCAGCGGATGAAATGGGAATACGCCGGGGATTCCGTCATCGTCAGGCCCTTGCGGAAAAAAGCGAGCAGGAGCGAGCTCTCGCGGTTGCGCCCGAAATTTATGTCCGGGTAGAGCTTCCTGAGCAGCAGCGGCCGCGCCGGCGACTCGGGGTGCTTCGCCCAGTAGCGCCTCACCCTGTCCTCCTTGAAGATGTCGTACCCGCCGAATATCTCGTCGGAACCCTCGCCGGTGAGCACTACCTTGTAATTGTTGTCCCGGACAAGCTTCGCCAGCATATAGAGCGGGATGGGCGCCGTCCGCAGAATCGTGGTCTCCGTGTGCCAGACGACGGACGGGAGCTGCTCGCCGATGTCCCGGTACCCGCACCGGATCATGCGGTGGTCGGTGTCGAGCCAGCTTACGGCCTGCTTCTGGAAGGCTTCCTCGTCAAACCGCTCGTCGGCGAAGCTGATCGAAAAGGTGCGCAGCCTGTTGTTGAAATTCTTTTTCACAATGGATGTTATAAACGAACTGTCCAGGCCCCCGCTGAGATACGCTCCCACCGGGACGTCCGCGCGCAGGCGGATCCGCGTGGCGTCCTTGAGCAGCTCTTTCATCTCTTCGAGCAGCAGGGGGAACGGTCTTGACTCGCACTGCCTCGGGAACTGCAGTTTCCAGTAAGGCTTTATTTCAAGCCGGCCTTCCCTGTATACGGCGTAGTTGCCGGGCGGGAGCTGTTTGATGCCTTCGAAAGCCGTGGCGTCGCCGAGCGGCGCCCAGCAGATGAAAATGTCGGAGAGGGTCCCGCGGTCTATTGCCCGGGGAACGGAGCGCCGCGCAAAAATGGACTTGATCTCGGACGCGAAGATCAGCTCGCCGTTGCGCTGCGCATAGAACAGCGGGCGGATTCCGAGCCTGTCGCGCCCCAGCAGCAGCGACTTCTTTTTCCTGTCCCAGATGGCGAAGGCGAACTGGCCGTTGAGATGCCGGAACAGCTCCTCGCCTTCCTCTTCGTAAAGGTGGACGAGGACTTCGGTGTCGGTATCGGTGGAGAACCGGTGGCCCCGCCCTTCCAGGCCGGCCCTGATCTCCGGGTAATTGAAAATCTCGCCGTTGAAAACGATCCAGACCGACTGGTCCTCGTTATGGATGGGCTGGTCTCCCCCCGCGAGATCGATGATGCTCAGCCGCGCCGAAGCGAGCCCGGCCTCGGGGTCAGTGAAAATCCCGAACGAGTCGGGGCCGCGGTGCCTGATGAGGCCCAGCATCCGCCTGAACAGGCGCTCCTTGTCGCCCGGCGGCATCGTATTGCCCACGATCCCCGCTATCCCGCACATATTCATCCTGTCCGGATTGAGATTATTTCAGGCAAGCCCCAAACGTTCCTTTACCATCCTGATCACTTCGGCGTTGCCGGGAGTGTTGAGCCTCTTGATCCCTTCCTCCCGGGAGAGGACGCCGCGCCTGACAAGGCCGGCGATTTCAAAGGCGTAAGGGTGGAAGCCGTATGCCTTCTGGTGTATTTCGATCGCAAAGGCGTTCAGCAGGCAGTTGGTGGAATTCGAATCGGTGTCCTGCGGGGGCTCCCAGCCCAGTTCCCTGATCCTTTGGTAAATCTTGTGCTCGTCATATTCGAGAAAAGCGAGCGGATAAATGTTGTACATGCTGTGCTTCGCGCCCGCGAGCTGGGCGCTGTCCAGGAAGAATAAGTTCACCGCGTCTCCAAGCTTTCCATTCAGGGCATTGAACAGGATGTTCTGCGTGGCCTTGATGAACTCCGCGCTGACCTTCATGACCGATGACTGCATGGGGACCTGGCCGGGCGACCACCCATACCCTATAAAGGGGATTTTCTTCTCAAGCGCGATTTTCAGGATCAGCAGCTTCACAAGGTGCATGCAGGCCGAGCAGATGGAACTCGCGCGTTCCAGGGATTTTTTCGCAAACAGGTTTTCGCCCGCCGAGATCGTGAAGAGCTTTTTCAGGAGCTGGAAATTGGGCTTGTACATTATGTGGTCGATCCCGAGTGTTTCCACAACGCGGGTAATATTCTTCACCGAATACGGTGACAGGAAACCGTTATCGAAGGTGAGGGCCAGCACCCGCAGACCGAACCTGTTTTTAAAAATGTCGAGCGTGAACGTGCTGTCCTTGCCGCCGCTGAACGCGGCCAGGACGTCGTAATCCGCGCCCCGGAACCGGCCGGCCAGGGCTTCGAATTTTTCCCTGTACCTGTTTTTTTGTTCCGGACCTGCATCGCCTGCCAGCGCGGCGCGGCAATGGCTGCACACGCCCGAACTGTCGAGCTCCATTCCCGGAAAAGTTTCCGGCAGTACACAGCTGCTACATAATCTGGTCATAAACCTCCATCTTCAGAACCAGTTTGTCGATTTTCCCCGAAGCGTTTTTCGGCAGCGATTGCCTGATCTCGAAGTATTTCGGGACGGCGAATTCCTCCAGGCATTTCCGGCAGTGGTAAAGAATTTCCTTCGGGGTCACCTGGTGTTCTTTGCGCGGCACGATAAACGCCTTGATCGCGTTCCCCAGGAGATCATCCCTGACCGGCACGACGGCGACTTCGGCAACGCCGTCCATCTCGTAAATAGCGTTCTCCACTTCCCGGGGACTGACCCTTTCCCCTCTGGTTTTTATAAGGTCATCTTTCCGGGAAACAAAATAGAGATAGCCCTCTTCATCCGTCCTGAAGAGGTCCCCCGTAAAGAGCACCTTCTCGCCCGGCAGGATGCCCGGCTTGAGGACTTTATCCGTGGCAGCGGGATCGGCCCAGTACCCCTTCATCACATTGGTCCCGCGCACCACGAGTTCGCCGACCGTGCCGGGCCCGGCAATCTCGCCCTTCTCGTCAATTACCCAGACTTCCTCGTTGGGCATTGCCTTGCCGACCGAGCCGGGTTTGCGGTCCAGGTCCTCCGGCGGGAGATATGAGACCCGCTTGCATTCAGTCAGCCCGTACATTGAATATATCCTGACATGCGGGAAAGTTTCCCTGAGTTGGCGGATGTGCTTCAATGGCAGAGGGGCGCCGGCATTGGTGATGTACCGCAGTGAGCTGAAATCGAATTTGCCCAGGTTCTTCATCTGGAACAGCAGGGCAAAGATCGTAGGCACGCCGGGAAATCCCGCGACCCTCTCCTCCACAATCCTCTTTACGATTTCATACGGGAAGGAAAATGATTTTTCGAGCACCAGGGTGCCGCCCGCCTTGAATGTCATCAGCACCTGATAGAGCCCGTAACTGAATGAGAGGGGCAACACGTTTAATACTGTGTCCTCGGGCACGCAGCCCAGGTAAGCCGTTACCGAGGTCGCGGCCGATATCATATTCAGGTGGGTCAACATCACTCCTTTTGGATCGCCTGTTGAGCCGGACGTGTAAATAATGGACGCCAGATCAATATCGATGTTCCGGCTTTCAGGCCGGGCCGGTGATGCCAGGCACACCTTTCCCCAATCAATAATATTCAGGTCCCGGCCGGTTGCATTCCATCTTTCAGAGTTGGGACAGCCCACGGAAATCGTGAACCGCAGAGATGGGA
>JBDKTK010000024.1:0-2482 GCA_039680225.1 Syntrophaceae bacterium | reverse complement strand
ACGGGACACGCGGCTCAATGCCGACCGGTTCGTGATCAAGATGGAATTGGAAGGTTTCGAAAAGAAAAAGACCGGAGGGCCTAAAGGTGAAAACAAAAAGTAGGCTTTCCCGGGTGGCGCTGCCGGTCATCGTGGTGCTCGCACTGCTTGTTGCATACCAGTATGTATACCTGGCGGTGAGAAGTGAAATGACCTCGCTCAGGGAAAGGCAGGCCGCCAGGATGAGGACGCTGGAGCGCTACGTGAATCTCATAGCGGAAAGACCGGCTGTGGAAAAAAAAGTTGAGGCCTTGAGGGAAAAAAGGATCACTGAAGCTGCGAAGATCATTGAAGCCCAGACCCTGAGCATCGCCGCAGCCACTCTCGAGACCATTGTAAAAGGTTCCATAACGGGGGCCGGCGGGTCCATAGCCAGCGAGCGCGTCGAAAAGCCGGGCGATCTGGGAAAGTTGAAAGTGGTCAACGTCAGCGTCGATGCCGTGTTGCCCGATACCAGGGCCTTGAGCGATGTCCTTTTCACCCTTGAATCACATACACCGTATATCGTTATCAAGGAAATGGATACACGGGTAAGAAATTTTAGAGATCCCCGTGAACTGATGGTCAAGCTCAGGATCGCGGCGCTGACCGTCGGGAAATAAGCATGAAGACCGTGAGATATCTCATCAGAAACGCAAATGTACTGAATATGGTCCTTTTTGCCGTCGCCGTGGCCCTCATTGCCGGGATCACCCTGCCTCTGGCTCGAATGCGCTATGCATATTCGCCGCCGCGTATCAAGCCAAAGGCCCCTGTCGAGGAGGCGCCTTCCGAATTTACGGGCGGAAGATTGCCTTCGGACTATGCAATCATAGGAGAGAACAACCTTTTTCATCCGGACCGGGTGATACCTGTCGACAGGAAAGCGGACGTCCCGAGGCCGGAAATCGTCCTTTACGGGACCATGATAGATTCGGTCCATATGGCCTTCATAGAGGACAAAAAGAATCCCGTAACGACGCCAGGCAGAGGCAATCGTCAAAGGGTGGTTCGACAGGGCGAGGTTGTGAGCGGATATACGGTGACCGGGATCATGAAAGACAGGATCGTGCTGGCAAGAGGTGACGACAGGATAACCGTAATGCTTTCCCCGCCGGACAAAAGAAAAGCCGGCGACACATCTTCCCCTCCGGCGCCCCAGCCGCCCCCGGTCCAGGCAAAGCCCCCTCACGGCGCGCCGGCGAGTCCGGCAAGGCCCCCTCAGGTCGCGCCCGCGAGTCCGAATAGGCCAAACCAAACGATCCCCGGGACCCCTCCCGGCGGAATTAAGGGGCCGCCGCTGCCTGTGGGCGAAACGGCCCGGCCCGGCGCGCTGCCGGCAGGAACGCAGCCGCGTTCCGTCCCTGAATAAGCGTCACCGGATACCATTCGCCATCTGTTTTGTGAAAGAAGTCCATTTTCTCGGCATGTTTCCCTGAGAAAGCAGCAACTGTTGCCTTCGTACCGCCGTTTTCAACTCACTTCTTATCCTCTCATCAATACCTGCGGGACCGGACGACTTGAATCCCGCCAGAGGGACGAATGATGCACCGCGTCATCATCGCAGATGACCATCCTGTTGTCTACAAGGGTTTTAAGGAGATCCTGCGGGAAAACTTCGGCTCCGTCATAGTCGATGAGGCCGGTTCGGGCCAGGAATTGATAGAGAAGGTCAAGAAGACCGATTACGACCTGGTTCTCCTCGACATTTCCCTGCCCGACGCAAATGGCCTCGACGTTCTCAGGGAGATGAGAAAGAAGCGGCCGAAACTTCCCGTTCTTGTCGTCAGCATGTATCCCGAGGACATGTATGCGGTGCGCGCCATAAGAACGGGGGCGCAGGGGTATCTGACGAAGCAAAGCGCCTCGGAGGAGCTTGTTGTCGCCATACGCAAGATCATGTCCGGCAAAAGATATGTGAATCCGGCATTTGCCGTGCGGATGGTAGTCGATTTCGAATGCGATGCGGCGAGGCCCGCCCATGAAAAACTCTCGAACCGGGAATTCCAGGTAATGCGTATGTTCGGCAGCGGCAAAACGATGAAGGACATCGCCGCCGAACTCAATTTGAGCATAAATTCGATAAGGACATACCGGGTCCGCATTATGGAAAAAATAGGCGTAAAAGGAACCGAAGGCCTCATCCACTACGCTTTGACCCACGGATTGTATGAGTACAAAAATGGCTGATTCATCAGCCATTTTTGCGGGTGATAGGTAATGGGTTATGGGTAAATAATTTCTTTTTCCCATCACCCATCACCTATTACCTATTATCATTCCAGCCCCACCAGCATGGCGCGTCGGTACTGGTCCCATAACCCCCCAACAAACCCCGAGGTAGTCCTTCGCGGGCCGGTCGCACACGATGCGCCATGCTTCCCAATAACCTCCCCACACACTGACTTTTTTAATAGGTCTTATAAGTCCTATACGACCTATAGGACTTATTAAAAAAATCTTC
>JBDKTK010000023.1:0-17358 GCA_039680225.1 Syntrophaceae bacterium | reverse complement strand
TCAAGAACTTATTTGGGCTATGCTTCTCAAAAGCGGCGCAATCACGTCAAACGCAATTGAATAACAGGCCCCCTTGCGTTAAACTGACTGAACGAAAAGAGGCGGGGCGTTATGCTCAGATTGACGGCTGTTCCAGCATTATTGCTGATTGCACTTATAAGCCAGGCGGGCGCTGAGATCGGATATAACGGCCCGGTAAGCCGGCTCGAGGCTCTGCCGGCGCCGGGGCAGCTCCAGCCCGTTCCGAGGCCCCCCCGGATACAGCAGCCGAGGGTCCCGGCGCCGCCCCCGATGCCCTCCCTGAACCGCGGCGCGATAAACCCGCGCACCGGCGAATTCTTTCCGCCCCAGGGACAAGGCATAATAAATCCGAAAACAGGGGAATATTACCCGCCCATTAACGGGCACGGGTATTTCAACCCGAGGACCGGCGAATATTATCCGCGGCTGAAATAGACCCCTCAGTTTCAGCCGGCGAGTTCGAAAGCCCTGATTGTAAGTTCCTGCGGCATGAGTTCCGTCCTCATCTGCGCGGTCAGCTCCGGCATGCCCAGGTACTGCCCGGAAGCCGCCGCAACAACTTCAAATTTCCCGTCCGCGGCGACTGCTGCCGCCACTCCCGACGCCCAGAACATCGATCTTGTCGGCGTCTTCCTGAGCTTGTCTCCGCGCGCCAGCACGATCACCCTTTCGCTGTCCCTGACAGGCCTGAACAGGGAATAGCTCATCCGGGTCGTTACCGCGCCGCTTCCGGACATCATGAAACCCGCCCAGCCGATGGTTTCGTCAAGGAGCGCCAGGATGGGCAAGGGGTGAAGGGCGCCGTCTCTCTGGAACAGGTAAAAGGTCCCGCTGTCTTCCCGGTCGAAGCCGGCCATGGATGCCACAGGCTTTCCGGGCGAACCTTCAACAAACTGGATTTTTCTTTTTAATCCCGGGTCCCGGCGTTCGACACCGCAGACGAAACAGTTCTTGTAATAGGGCAGGGCAATAAGTTTCCGCTCAATGTCGGAAAGCCGCGCGGGCAGATATGAATTCAGCCGGTCGGCGTCCAGTGTCCCGGCATTGGCTGATATTACGGCTGTGAGGTAAGGGGCGTCGGCGGATTGCGGCGTCATCTGCCCCGTTGCCTGAGAATCGTTCCGGGACAATTCTATCCGCACAGAGTCGCCGACCTGCAGCCGGGAGCCGCCCATCCTGAAATCGGCAGAGAGGGGATACGATATTTTCCCAGAGTCCCGGCAGGGATCCAGACAGGATGCGAGCTCGACCATTGCGGCCATCCCGATCCCGCCGTGCGGGATGCCCACCCATCCTTCGGTCCTCAGGTCCATCAGCATTTCGGTCCGGACGGTATTTCCCAGCTTCTGGACCGGCGAGCCGCCGAAAAGGAACTCCGTAATGAAATCGTTTTTACCGGGCATTTTTTAAAACCTCGTAAATTGCAGCATGGGCTACATACTTCAAATCCGCCCTAAAATCCAGAATCGGTTTTCCCTGCGTATTAAGAGCCTCCTCAGGATTTTCGCGCGAAAATATAATGGTCACCATTATTGAGCAAAGGTTTGGGATTCTTTACATTAGTCAAATAAACTATCAGGGGGGGATTCCCGGGTGAAAAGAATTCTTATCATCAATACCAACAGGAACCATTTCCCCCTGCCTGTCATTCCCGTCGGCGCCTGCATGACGGCCCAGGCCGCCCGGGAGGCGGGCCACGAGGCAAGGATGCTCGACCTCACCTTTGAGGCGGACCCGCTCCGGCGGATATACGACGAAATCAATTTTTTCGATCCGCATATCGCAGGCCTCTCGATCAGTTCGGCGCGGGCCTCTCCGCCCATGCGCTGCTGCTCAAAAAGCCGTCTGATTGAACGTAAGCGGCATCTCTAATAAGAATGGGGAACATCCGGGGTTTTTTCTTTCGCGATGTTGTGGAAGGAAATTCCCTTCGTGATAAAAATCAACAGAATTATACTCAGGACGATCAGGGCGATCAGGCCCGCCGATACGAGGTAAGCCGATTCGAGTCCCCAACTGCGCGACACCCACCCCACGACGAAAACAGCCAGGGCGCCCACCCCGAATATCAGGATCATAGCGAAACCGTAGCCCGTGCTGCGCCACCGGCGCGGGGTGAATTTTGCGATCAGGCTGTTCTCGATCGGCTGCAGTCCCAGAGCGAAGAAGACGTAAGCGGCGGAGGCGAGCACGAGCCGCACATCGGTGAAATACGCCATCATCAGGATGAAGGGGAGGCTCGCCGCATTGAAAAGGAAATACTGGCCCCGCAGCTCGCTCCTGTCCGCAAGCTTTCCCGAGATGAACTGGCCGATGATCCCGGAGAGGTACACGACCGAGGTCAGGGCGGCCGCCGCCAGGGTCGCCGTCCCCGCGAGTTTGTGGATCCCAAGGCTTTGGATATATTCTGAGAGGAAGCCCGCTTTCAGTTCTAGATATGCGGGCAGGGCCACAATATTGATCCGGTAGGCAAGCCCGCCGAGGGTAACGATAAAAAAGAAAAGAAAAAGCCGGCCGAACGGGTGCGCAGTGTTGTTTGCCGCCCGGCCCGCCGAAGTATCCGTCGATTCATAATGGACCGGAGTTTCATCGATTCTGACAAAGAGCATGGCAATCCCCCAGAACAGGCTGAAAATGCCGGCGGCGAGGTACGCAAATTTCCACCCGGCAATCCAGTTGAGGAAGGCCGCCACGAACGGGCCGATCACGAGCCCCACACTCCCCGCCACGCTGAAGATGCCGAGGCTTGTCCCGACCCTTTTTGTCGAGTGCGAGATCAGCCCCATCCCGGCGGGATGGGAAATGCAGGCGAAGAACCCGATTGCCGCGAGCGAGATTGTTATCAGCGCGGGGGTGGACGAGAATGCGGCCATGAGCGCCCCGGCCGCCCCCCCGATGAAACAGATTGCCAGCCCCAGGCGGTTGCTGAAATGGTCCGAGAAAATTCCCCAGGGCAGGGCGAGGAGCCCGAACATCAGGTACATCGGGAACCCCAACTGCAGGACATCCTTCAGGTCCATGTTCAGCGAAAGCATCAGCGGGATTGTCAGGGCGGGGAAGGCGATCTCGTAGAAATGGAACAGGAAATGGGACACGGATGTAAAGAGGATAATTTTCTTTTCGTTGTTCATGAGGACCTGATGAATTTATTTCCTGGGGCGGCCGGCCGGTCGCCCCTGCATCTTTTTACTTTCCCCTGAATACGAGGTGCTCCATTATCAGGGCCGCCAGCACCCCCACCACGAATCCGTTGCCCAGGACCGGCCTGAGGATCGTCGGGAAAGTTGCGAGGACCTCGGCCGGGAGGAAAGCGATAACGGTGCCGAGGATGAGCGGCAGTCCGATGACCAGCCCCGTTTCGAAACTCGGGGGCTTTCCCGGCTCGCTGATGACAGACAGGCCGGCGACTACCTGGGCGCAGAGGATGTAAACCAGCACGCAGCCGATGACCGCCGGAGGCACGTTGCCGAGCAGCGAAAGGAGCGCGGGCGAGAATGAAAGCAGCAACAGCAGCGCGGCCGTGGGAAACAGCGCGGCCCGCGATGCGCAGCGGGTCGATATGATCACCCCGGGGCTCAAAGAGAAATTCACCGGGCCGATTACTCCGAGGAACCCCGCAGCCACATTGGCCAGCCCCGTGACCAGCATGCCCCGCGTGATCCTCTGCTTCTCACCTTCCGGCTTCAGCAGCTCATTGAGGGACTGGATGGAGCCCAGGTCGTTCACGGCGAGGGCGAGATAGCAGAAAACGAACGAGATGACCACCCCCGCATCCAGGGAAAGCGGCAGCGTAAAATCGCGGAGAAAACCCCCGGCCAGGGGGAATTCATGGAACTTGAAAAGCGGGCCGGCCGGAAAGAGGGAGAAATAAATAATGCTGCCGGCGGCCATTGCCCAGATGATCAGGGTCGATCTCCAGATATCCTTCAGGACGCTGTACAGGAAGAACATGGAAAAGATCATTGCCAGGGAAAATATTATGTTGGCGAGCGGCCCCGAACCGGATTGGGGGGATACGACCAGGGCCATGATCGTGGGCGTCATGGTGAAGGCGATGAGCAGGAGGACAACGGCCACCACCCTCGTTGTAAAGAATTTTTTCAGGTGCGCAAACAAACCGGTAATGCTCAGCACAAACAGCAGGACGCCGCCGAGCAAAATGGAAGAATAAATGCTTGCCGCGCCGAATCCCCGGCTTGCTATTATCCCGATAAGGAGCACCGTAGAGGGGCCGATGATCAGCGGCAGCCGGTGCCCGGCGGTCAGCTCCAGCAGCAGCGCCGCCGCCATCACGAAAGAGAGCTTCTGGATATAGGAGATTTCGTCCGCCGGGGAATGCGCGTGGAGCCCGGCCGCGACCTTCCCGATGATGATGATCACGGGGATGGTGACTGCAAACCATTGCAGGCCGTAAAGGGCCAGTTCCCCGGCGGGAGGCCGGTCGTCGAGACCGTATCTCAGCTGCACGTTCAATTCCGTACGAGTCCGCGGTGCTGTTCGTAGAGGTCGTAGTTGGCTTTCAGCATTTCCTCGATGGGCAGCTCATAGGGGCAGCGCTCCTCGCAGATGCCGCATTCAATGCATTTCTGGACGCTTTCCATCGCCGCCCGGGAAAATTCCACGGAAACGGCCGGCGACATCCGGGAGGCGATGACCTTGTACGCCATCGCGGGCGTGATCATCACTCCCTGCGGGCACGGCTGGCAGTATTCGCAGCGGCGGCAGAACTGCTTCCCGAGTTCGATGCGATACCCGTCCATCGTTTTCAGGTCCTCTGCCGTCACAATGTTTTCACGATCATAGAAAGAGACGACCTGGTCCACGGAATCCACGGAATCGCAGCCCGGTATCGGGATAATGTCCGGGAACTGCCGCAGGAACCTGAACGCAATTTCGGCATTGTCGATCATGCCGCCCGCAAAAGGCTTCATGGCCAGGATGCCCATGCGCCGGGCCAGCGCCGCCGCGCGCAGTTCGTCTTTGGCGGCGTGCTCGATAAAATTGAACGGGACCTGGATGCTGCTGAAGAGCCCCGTGTTGACCAGTTTGACGGCCATGGGGAGGTTGTGGGACGTCACCCCGATGAACCTCACCTTGCCCTCGTCCCGGGCCCTGACAACAGCCTCCAGTGCGCCGCCCGGGGCGGTCACCGCCTCCCAGTCCTTGTCCTGCGCTATCTGGTGGAGCTGGTAAAGGTCGATGTAATCGGTCTCCAGCATCCGCAGGCTGTTTTCGAGATGTCTGGCTGCGCCTTGCGCATCCCGCTTCAAGGTCTTTGTGGCTATGACGACTTTGTCCCGCCGGCCCCGGAAAGCGATGCCCATCTTCTGCTCGCTGTCGCGATAGGCGTTAGCCGTGTCATAGAAAGTTATCCCCCTGTCACAGGCGCGCTGCAGCACGCTTACCGCCGTTTGAGTGTCCAGCCGGATGATAGGTATTCCCCCGAAGCCCAGTTCGGAAATTTTCAGGCCTGTCGCCCCGAATCCCATGTATCTCATTCAATGCACCTCAGCCGCAAAGGGCAAGCATATTCCTTGCAAAACCGGCCCCGTTTGTCATAAGGATTTATAGCAAGGTATAGGATGTTTATCAAATGATTCAGGGAAAAGGAGGATGAGGTGGATTTCTCGACTTTTCTGAAAAACCGGCGATCGATAAGGGAATTCACGGACCAGGTCCCGCCCCTGGCGATTATCAGGGAAATCATCGGGGACACTTGCCTGGCGCCGACGGCGCGCAACGGGCAGCCCTGCAGTTTTGTGATCGTCAGGGACAAGACCTTTATCAAAAGGCTCTCCGACGAGAGCAAGGGCAATCTTCTCGCCGACCTCGCCCGCAGGCCCGGGTCGTTCCTGAAGGATTATGAAGCCAGGCTGCGCGACGAGAGCTTCAATGTATTTTATAATGCACCGTGCGTCGTATTTTTCACCGGGCCCAAAGATGTGGGTTCCCTGGATGTCGACATCGCCCTGACCGTGTCCTATTTCATGTTCTCGGCGGTTTCAAGGGGGCTCGGAACCTGCTGGATCGGCCTCGGGTCGAACATCCGCAGCAGGCAGGCCCTCGACCTGATGGGGGTCCCGGAAAACTTCCGCATCGTTGCCCCTGTTATAATCGGCTACCCTGCGGCAATACCTCCCGCTCTGGAAAGGCACGCGCCGGAAATTCTGAAGGTAATATGATTAACTGTGCCTGATAAGGTTGACTTCGCAAAGGATTTGATACAAATGAAAAAGTTCTGCCACATACTCATCCCGGTCCTCATGCCGCTTGCTCTTTTTATCCTGTACCAGACACCGGCGCACGTGATGGGTTACCGCAACCACGCCATCCTGACCTTGCTGATCACTTTGACCAGCGGTATTGCCGCAATCGCTACGTCTGTTATCGGATTGAGGCAGCGGATGCACGGGAAGCCGGGGGCGATGCTCTGGATAGTCAGCGCCTTGATCCTTTCAACGCCGCTTATTGCACTGGTGGTCCTGTCCTGAAGCCGGGCCTGAAGCCGGGCAGCGCGAAGCCCCGGGGACTCTGCCTTTAAGAGTATATTCAGAATCCCATTTTCCGGGAAAAGCGGATTGCCTTGAAATCGGCATATTCCTTGAGGGACCGGGTATTTACCGGCAGGCCCCGCGATATGCACCAGAACGAGAACTCTTCCGGGTCTACCTCGGCGGGCACGGGGATGATCCCTTCAAATTCCATTTCATTGATTTCCTGTTCCGCGTCCAATTGCCAGTCTTCGAACGTGGCCGGCATGTTTTCGGGGTCCTCAATGATGGACAGGACATCCCTGTAGTTCTTTTCATCCCTGAACATGACGAGCCCGGAGGCCGTGGCCTTCATGTACTCACCTCGACTGTCTTTTCTTATTTCCTTACCAGAAATGGGGGCCGGAGGGCAAAAAGATTATCTTCCTCCCGCGTCCCCTGCAGCCGGTGACGCGCCGCATTTTCCCCTTTACCAAACAGGGGAAAAATGTATAGTGCAGGGCTGAAAAGCGCGTCTGTTCAGAGCCGGGGCGGTTCAGGATCAAAGGACGTTAATAATTTGGAAAGAGGTTGTAATGCCGGGTAAAATCAAGAATGTCGCCATTATCGGAGCCGGGGCCCTCGGAGCGGTTTACGCAAGCCTTCTTTATGGGATGGACAGGGAAAGTGTGTGTTTCATCGCGTCGGGGGAGCGCTGCGAGCGCCTGAAAAAATCGGGAGTCGCAGTGAACGGCAGGACCTTCCCCATCCGGGTCGTCAGCCCGGATGAAAAGCCCGACCCGGCGGGCCTGGTCATTGTCGCAGTGAAATACCACCAGCTGGATGAGGCGGTCCGGGAGATCGCCGGCCGGGTGGGGGAAAACACGGTTATCCTTTCCGTGATGAACGGCATAGACAGCGAGGAGCGCCTCGGGGCGGCCTACGGAATGGATAAAGTGCTTTATGCGATTGCGCTGGGCATAGACGCCCTGAGGGAGGGCAACAGCGTGCGTTACACGACCCAGGGCAGGATCCTCTTCGGCGAAGCCCTGAACCGGGACCTGTCCCCGCGGGTGCAGAGCGTGAAAGACCTGTTTGACAGGGCCGGGATCAATTATGAGGTCCCTGCCGACATGAAAGCGGTCATGTGGTACAAATTCATGATCAATGCCGGGATCAACCAGGCCTCAGCCGTGCTGCGCGCTTCCTACGGCGTTTTCCAGACTTCCGCCGCAGCCCGCGAATTGATGCACTCGGCCATGCGCGAAGTCGTTGCCGTTGCCGGCAAGTTGAATATCAACCTGGCCGGGGAGGATATGGAAAAGTTTGACCCGGTCCTTGCATCCCTGAGCCCGGACGGGAAAACATCCATGCTCCAGGACGTGGAGGCCGGCAGAAAGACCGAAGTGGAAATGCTGGCCGGCAAGCTGGTGGAACTCGGGGAGAAATACGGCGTGCCCACGCCGGTAAACAGGAAGCTCTTCACGGAAATAAGGCAGATTGAAAACGGCTATCTGAAAAGCTGTTGAGACGCTTATATGTTTTCCCCCTTTTACTAAAGGGGGGACATAAACAATTTTTTTCATCGAGGGTGTGTGAAATGAATGCGGCGGTGAAATTTACTATTGGAATGGTCCTTGTGCTGGCGCTGGTCCCGGCGGCGGGCTTCGCCGGTCAATCCACGATCACGAACGCGGGCGGCTACGCGTGCATGGGCGACGACAAGTCGAAAAGGCAGACGGAGAGCGAAGCCCTGGCAAACGCCAGGCGCAACGCGGCGGAGAATGCCTCAACGTATATCACCACTGAAACAAAGGTAAAAAATTTCGAGCTTGAAAAAGACCTGATCAACGCTTACGCGAAGGCCGAGATCAGGGTGATCGAGGTGCTTGACAAATCATGGTACCGGGACCCCGCTGCGGGCGACTGCTTCAGGATGCAGATCAAAGCGGAAGTCATACCGGATGAAAAATCGCTGAAACAGGCTGCCGTCGATAAAGACATGATTGACGACCCTGCCGCGCCGTTGCGAGTCAAGGTATGGACGGATAAAAAGGATTACAGGAGTTCGGAGAAGATCAGGATTTTTATCAGGGGCAACAGGCCTTTCTTCGCCCGGATCCTTTATAAGGACGTGAAGGGCTCGCTGCTGCAGCTGCTCCCGAATCCCCACAGGAAGGACAACTATTTCCAGGGCGGCGTCATATACGAGCTGCCGGCGGGCACGGACGAATACGACCTCACCGTGACCCCTCCATTCGGCCGCGAGAGCATCATCGTCTATGCCAGCACGGAGCCCCAGGGCGACGTGAACGTGGAGTCCGCCGGGGCCGTATACCAGGTCCTGGCAAAGCCGGAACTTGCCGGCATGCAGACGCGGGGCATTAAATTTTCGAAAAAAGAAAAGACCGCCTCGGGTTTTTACGAGTCATCTCTTGACGTGAGCACTTCCAAATAAACAAAAAAAGAGTGCCCCCCGCCGCAGCGGGAGGGCACTCTTTGCGGATCCCCCCTTAACTTTCGATAACGCTGTAGCCCTCCCTGATCGAATATTTTATCAGCTCCGCCATAGTGCTGATATCCAGCTTGATCATGATGTTGCGCCGGTGGGTTTCGACTGTCTTGATGCTGATATGCAGCAGGGATGAGATCTCGCCCGCGTTTTTCCCCTCGGCGAGGAGCTGGATGATTTCCCTCTCCCTGTTGGAAAGCGTCTGGGAGGAATTCCCCCCGTTGCCGGACACCTTCTGCAGGTAATCCTTTACCACGATATCGGAGATCCCGGGGCTCAGGTAGGACTTGTTATCGGCCACGCACCGTATGGCCTTGGCAAGTTCTTCGAAAGCGCAGTCCTTGAGCAGGTAACCGGAGGACCCGGCCTCCAGCATCCCGGTCACGAACCTGCGGTCGGAATGCATCGAGAGCGCGATGACCTTGACTCCCCTGACTTCCTTGATGATCTGCCGCGTCGCTTCAATGCCGTTCATGTCCGGCATGGAAACGTCCATGATTACTATGTCGGGGAGCAGCTTCCTCGTGAGCGCCACGGCAGTCCTGCCGTTCTCGGCCTCCCCTATCACTTCCATGCCCTTCTGGCGGTCAATCAGGGTTTTCAACCCGTCCCGCACGATCTTGTGGTCATCAGCAATGATAATCTTGATTCCCATTCCCTTCCCCCTTAGGAGCCTGAATTGTTATTTTCGTCCCATTGCCCTGTTCAGAATAGATTTTGAGTTGTCCGCCGAAATGCTTCAGTCTTTCTCTGATGCTGAAAAGGCCGAAACCGCTGCTCAAATCCGCCCGAAACGCATCTTTTTTATTCATCCCCATGCCGTCGTCCTTTACCTCGATCCGGATCTTGCCCGCCCTTTCCGATACCGTAACAATCGCCTGCCCTGCCCGGGAATGCTTGACGACATTCATGAGCAGTTCGCGCACCGCCTGGAAAAGCAGGACCTGGACCTCGTGGACCAATCTGCTCGAATATTTCCTGCAATTGAAATGCACCGTGATCCCATGCTGCTGCTCGATCTGCTCGGCCAGCCATTCGAGCGCCGGGACAAACCCCAGTTCGTTCAGCACCGGCGGGCTCATCTCCGCCATTATGAAGCGGGCCTGGGAGATCGACTGCGAGATCATGTCCTGCAGGTCCTTCATCATTTTAAAGCCCCCGGGCCTGACATGTTCGCGGAGAAGCTCCATCCTCAGCTTGGCCGCGCCCAGCGTCTGCACGACGCTGTCGTGCAGGTCGGCGGCGAAGTGCTGGCGGGAGCGCTCATCGGCGAGGACGATTTCCGACGCCATTGCCCGGAGCTTCTTCTGGGCGGAACGCAGCCTCTCCTCTGTCTTCTTCCGCTCGGCTATCTCGTCGAGCAGTTTCCTGTTTATTTCCGTGAGCAGCGCAGTCCTTTCCTGGACCTTGATTTCCAGGCTGTCTTTCGCCTTCTGCAGGGCAATCTGCGCTTCCTTGCGGTCGGAAATCATCCGCATGTAAGCCTGAAGGCCGTCAACGGAGGAATATGCGTGGACCTCGTACCATTTTTGCGATACGGGACAGTATGCTTCAAAGTGCTCGGGCTTGTTTTCAGATGCCGCCCTCATGTAAGGTTTGTAAAAGCTGCTTTCCTTGAGGCCGGGAAAATCCCACAGGACTTTGCCGACCAGATCAGCTTTTCTCAGACCCATTAACTTTTCCCCCACGGGGTTAATGTCAACTACGCGCCATTCCCTGTCGTATGAAACAAACATATCGGTGATGCTTCCGAGAATAAACTCGATTTTTCTGCTGGACTCGAGGAGGGCCTCGCTGAATTGCCGGCGTTCCTCCTCCGTCCTTATCCTTTCTATTGCGAAGGCGACATGGTCGGCGACAGTTTTCATGACCGCCAGTTCATCCTGGATGAAATGAGTGCGGGAGCGGCTGCCGAAGGAGAGGGTGCCGATCGTCCGGTCCCGGACTCTCAGCGGATGGCATGCATAGGCCTGAATGCCCAGCGACCTTGCGAACTCAGTCCGCGGATCGCGGCTCTGTAAAATGTCTTCCGCGATGACCCTGGCGCCGTCGCGCGCAACGCATCCGCACACCGCAGCGCCGATGCTCAGCTTTTTGATCTTCCCGGCGATTTTTTCGGGGACCCCGCCGTGAGCGTTAAGCACCAGGGAATCCTGTTCGCCGTCAACGAGGTAGTTGAAGAAGACATCGCAATCAAGGAAGTTCATTACCTTGAGGCACAGCCGCTCAACTATTTGCCGGGGGTTATCGCTTGCGAGGAGCCGGCCGGCAACTTCGGACACGATCCGGAGCATGCCGATGTGCCGCTCGATGCCGGTGCAGATGTCCTGCGGAGATGTCTGGTTTTCGGCGCTTTTCAGGGGCGATGTTCCAATCGAGGTTTGCTTCATTTCTACTTTCGACCGTGCTTGCCGGGGATCAATTCAGGGTATGATTTTATAATCCAACCGCCTGAATTCTCCAATCAGGGAACCCCTGATTTTTGACTTCGAAAAACCTTAGAGCATTCATCCATGATATTACGCGGGCCTGATGCTTGAGATGCGCGGGAGCCCGGGACTGGTAAGGCTTCCGGCGAACACCGTTTTCTAAGAAATTGCGAAGCGAAAAATAATGCCTGCCGGCCTTCCTTATCAGGGAATCGCTGATGGATTCCAGGCAGGCGAAAATGTATCTAAGGACACAACCCAAGACCGCAAGAAGAAAGGAGCATCTATGGCCTTCATGTCCGGTCCCATCGCGGCGGAACCCCGGGAAAACCATTCCCGTTACACATGGCAGGAAGTCAACTTCGAACTGTTTGTTTATGACAGCGTGGAACAGATTTATATTCCCGAGCAGGTGTACTGGTCGTTGGTAATGGAGACCTGAAACCCCTGCACCCTTTCAACGAAATCAGCCGTGTAAACCCTTCAAATGAGGGTTTGGAAGATTCCCTTTTTGTTCAGGCGGGCCTATTTATTTAAGAAAACAAAAGGGGGTGCAGCATGAAGGTTTTCAAAAAGTATGCAATTCCTTTGCTGGCTTCGGTCTTCCTGATCTCGCTTGTTTGCGCTTATCCGGCGGCGGCCCAGCAGCAGGGAATGGTTTCCGTGGACCTCAGCGCCGTGCGCAGCGACATTGCTAAAAATCTGAACGTCAAGGCAGACCAGCTTCCGCAATCGGTCCAGGCGCCCGTTGGCGTTGCGGCCCAGGCCTGCGACATGGACGCAAAAGACCTTGCCGACCAGATGAAAAGCGGCCAGGCAGCATGCAAGGCAAAGACAACAACCCAGGCCCTCAACCAGATAGTTCTTCGCCAAATGGGCTCTTCGCAAAAATACTAACCTTCCAGGCAACAGCCCGGCAGTCGAATGCCGGGCTGTTCGTCCATCTATTCCCGGAACCCTTGTTGAAATTCATATTGCATTGGAAACGGCCCCCCTGATATGGAAGTCCCGTCATTGCGACGAGACTGATGTGAGAGGGGTATTTTCATGAGCCCAGGACTGAAGCAGGTCCCGAATCCGTTGAAATCGGCTTACGCCAGGGCCAAGTACATGTTTTCAGAGATGTTCGGGCTTGGTCCCGGGGCTGCGGCCGGCGCCATCGTATTTTCGGCAGCTGTAATCGTCACCGCAGTTTTCTTCTTTTTCCACTCGGCCCCTCCCAGGACGATTGTCATAACCAGCGGCGTGGAAGGGACCCCTTACCAGCGGACGGCCGAAAGGTACGCCAAGATCCTGGCCAGGCAGGGGGTGACGTTAAAAATATTGCCTTCCGGGGGCTCGAGGGAGAACCTCGAGAGGTTGATGGACCCCTCCTCAAAAGTCGACGTCGGGTTTGTTCAGACGGGCATCGCCAAGGGTGAAAACCTGGAAAAATTGATTTCCCTGGGAAGCGTGTCATATCAGCCGTTGTACCTGTTTTACCGCAGCGAAAATCCAGTCGGGCTATTGTCTGAATTCAGGGGCAAGCGGCTGGCCGTGGGCGAAAAGGGCACCGGGACCCATGTGCTGGCCCTGGAAATCCTGGCTTTGAACAGCATAAAGCCGGAAGGGGACACAAAACTCCTGGAATTGAACGACGACGATACCCTCAAAGGGCTGCTGGACGGCTCCATAGATGCGTCCTTCATGATGGGAGATTCCACGTCCGTAAAGATCATCCGCGACCTGCTGCACACGGAAGGGATAAGGATATTCGATTTCACGCAGGCCGACGCCTATTGCCGCCGTTTGAGCCACATGAGCAAGCTTGTGCTCCTGAAAGGGGTCGCCGACTTCGGCAACGACGTGCCCGACAGGGACATAACCCTGATCAGCCCGACAGTGGAGCTTATAGCCAGGGAGGACCTGCACCCGGCCCTGATAGACGTGCTGCTGGAAACGGCCGCCCAGGTCCACTCGCGGGCCGGCATATTCCAGAAGCGGCGCGAATTCCCGGCCCCCATCGAACACGAGTACCGCGTCAGCGAAGATGCCCAGCGATACTACAAGTCGGGCAAGACTTTCCTTTACCGGTACCTGCCGTTCTGGCTTGCCAGCCTTATCAACCGCATCCTCCTGGTATTTGTCCCCATGGTGCTGGTGCTTATCCCGGGGCTGAAGCTGGTCCCCGCCCTGTTCCGGTGGAGGATCAGGCTGTACATCCTGCGGTGGTACCGCGCCCTGCTGGCCATCGAGGCCGAAGTGTACCGGGGAATAACTCCGGCCGATACAGATGAACTGTTAAAAAGGCTGGACATAATAGAGCAATCGGTGAACCAGATGAAAAAGCCCGCCTTGTTCGCCGACCAGTTCTATTCTTTGCGGTACCACATCGATTTTGTCCGCGAGCGCCTCAAAAATAATGGAAACAGCGAAATCCGCGGCGGCGGGTCTTGCTGAATAAATTTTATTCCCCTGGTTAGCCTTTCTGCATTGCGGATTTTTTCTTGACGGCAAGCTTCGAAAATAATATTTAGTATACAAAATAAAAATATGGAGCATAGCATTGCGTGTTTATGAAGATTGCATAATGTTCAACCTGGGCAAGGCATATCAGCGGGTCCAGGCTGAATTCAAATCCCGTTTTCTGAAGAAATTTGCGCTGACGCCCATGCAGGTGCTGGTTCTCGAAGTTTTGTACGATGAAGAGGGGCTGTCGGCCGGAGAGATCGGCAGCCGGATTTTGCTGGACAATGCTACTTTATCCGGCGTTCTCGACAGGCTGGCGGGGAGCGGTTGGATAACCAAGGACACCGCTCGCGACGACAGGCGCACGCTTCGCATAAACCTGACAGAAAAGGCCCGCCGCCTGGAAAATCAAATCCTTGATGATGTAAAAAGAATAAATGAAGAATTATTGGAGAAATTCAGGTTGGAAGAAAGTTTGCTCCTGAAGCGGCTGCTTAAAGATCTGCGAAATTAAATTTTTTTTTCTCTTTCAGTTTAGTATACGAAATAATTAGAGGAGAATTTCGGATGAAAACGCGCATCACGGAACTTTTCGGCATCGAGCATCCCATCATTCTGTCCGGCATGAGTTTCATCAGCGTCCCATCCCTCGCAGCCGCCGTGTCCGCGGCGGGAGGGCTGGGCATCCTGGCTACCGGCCCCCTTACGCCGGAGCAGACCCGCAAAGCAATAAAGGAGATCCGGCAGGCCACCGACAAGCCGTTCGGCGGCAATGTGGCCCTGGCCTTTCCGGGTGCGGTGGAGAATGCGAAAGTCCTGCTGCAGGAAAAGGTTGCAGTGATCAACTTTTCGCTGGGCAAGGGCGACTGGCTCGTCAGGGAGGCCCACAAGTACGGCGGCAAAGTGGCAGCTACCGTCGTCAATGCGCGCCACGCGAAGCGAGCCCAGGATTACGGATGCGACGCAGTGATCTCCACCGGTCACGAAGCGGCTGCCCACGGCGGCGATGTAACGTCGCTTGTCCTCATCCCCAGTCTCGCCGATGCGGTTGAAGTGCCGGTCATCGCCGCCGGCGGTTTCGCGGACGGCCGGGGGCTTGCCGCCGCGCTGGCGCTCGGCGCGGATGCAATCGCGATGGGAAGCAGGTTTGCGACCGTAAAAGAAAGCCCGGTTCATAAAAATTCCAAGGACCTGACCATCGAGAAGGACGTTACCGATACGCTTTACTCGGACCGGTTCGACGGGATGGCGAGCCGGATGATGGATTCCCCCGGGTCCCGCAAGGCGCTCCAAAAAGGATTCAGCTTCACGTCGGCCTTTCTCAACTCATTTGAAATAGCCAGGGAATTGAACATGCCCTGCGCGGACCTTCTCAAGCAGGTCGTGTCGACGGGTTATAAGAATGCCAGGCAACTGGCCCATTTCGCCATCGGGTTCAAGGGATACAAACTTGCCATCCAGGACGGCAACATTGACGAAGGTTTCCTCCCGATCGGGCAGGCCACGGGGCTTATTCACGACAATCCCCCCGTTGCCGGGCTTATCAGCAGGATAATGAAAGAAGCAGAGCAGGCCAGGGCGAAGCTCAACGCAGCGTATGCGTGAGTAACGCCGTTTCAATTTCATTGGAATGCAAAACTCCGGGGTCCGGGCGGGTTTCAAACCCGTCCGCATTTGACATCCCTCTTTAATCAGCTCGATTTCTAAGAATTTTCGAAATAAAAAATAAGGGTTTCCCTTATGGAAGTCTTGAGCAATTGTATTATAAGTAAGGCATTCTCCAAAAGCTGAATTTCTTTCACCCTGAGAAGAAGACCGGGATGAAGAAAACGCGTCCTAAAAGCAAGAATTCCCGACAGGATTCCCCGCCGGAAAAGAAGAGGAAAGTCCCGCCCGGAATTTGCCGCCCCGTCTCTGATGACAACTCTCTTGAAGAAGGCTCAAAAAAATACCGGGACATCATTGAAAACCTGGAAGACATCATATTTGCGGTTGATCCAGCCGGCCGGGTCCAGTATGTGAGCCCCAACATCGAAAAGTTTCTCGGCTACAGGCCCGACGAGATAATCGGAGAGATCCCCGTGAGGCACATGCCGCCTGAAGAAGGGCGCCTGAAATACGTCCTGTTTGTCAATCTGGCTTCCCGGCACAAAAAAATCAAATCGCTGGAGCTGACGGGCATCCATAAGGACGGCCGGCTTGTTACCATGGAAGCCAATGCCGCTCCTTATTTTTCGCAGGACGGGACATTCCTTGGCTACAGGGGGGTCTGCCGCGACACGACAGAGCGCAGGTGCATGGAGGAGCAGCTGCGGGCAGGCAGACAAAAGCTGATGCAGTCGGTTAAAGACCTCGAGCTGATGAACGGGATTGCCCGCATCCTCCTCACGAGTCCCGACGATCATATGTACTCAGTAGTTTTGCGGGCCGTTCTGACGGTAACTCAAAGCCCCCTGGGAGTATTCGGCTATATAGACGAAAACGGGGACGTCGTCGCGCCCTCCCTCACTCAGGATGTCTGGGACAAGTGCCGGATCGAGGATAAATCGATCCGCTTCCCCCGGGACGCCTGGACGGATACTGTCTGGGTCCGGGCCATCCTTCAGAAAAGGACGATCATTTCCAATCAGCGGGGAAATGTCCCCCATGGCCACATCCCCATAGAGAGGGTCATGGTCACCCCCATCGTGTTCCAGGACAGGGCTATAGGGTACCTCAAAGTGGCAAACAGGCCCTCGGATTATAACGCAAACGATCAGGCGCTCCTGGAGAGGATAGCCGGGTTCATCGCGCCTGCCCTGGATGCGCGGCTCCAGAGGGATTTCGAGGGGAGGAAAAGGAAAGTGGCCGAAGAGGCGCTCAAGACAAGCCAGCTGGACCTCAAGCATGGCCAGGCCGTGGCCCGCACGGGGAGCTGGCGATTGGATCTGGTTCGAAACGAACTGTCCTGGTCTGACGAGGCTTATAAAATTTTTGATGTGCCCAAAGGGACGGCCCTGAATTATGAATCCTTCCTCTCCAGAGTGCACCCGGACGACCGGGAAATTGTAAAAAGGAAATGGGCGGAAGCTGTCCCGGGAGAGATATACGAGATGGAGTTTCGGATCCTTTCCGGCGATACGGTCAAATGGGTCCGCGGCAGGACAGATCTGGAATCCGACGAGGGCGGGAACATGCGGGGCGGGTTCGGGACGGTCCAGGACATCACCGAAAGCAAACGGATTGAAGAGTCCCTGCGGGAAAGCGAGGAAAGGTTCCGGTCGATCTTCCACAAAGGGGCGGTGCCGATGGCGGTGGTGGCGGCAATGAACAGCCGGTTTATCCTCGTCAACTCGGTTTATTGCGAGATGCTGGGATACCCGGAGGCGGAACTCCTCCGGATGAGTTTCTATGATATCACCCACCCTGACGACATCCCGGTGAACAAGGTCGGCATCGACGCCGTCTTCAGCGGCACAAGGGATTCGTTCCGCATGGA
>JBDKTK010000022.1:0-2417 GCA_039680225.1 Syntrophaceae bacterium | reverse complement strand
GACCGGGATCTTCGGCCCCGGCAAACGAAGGCCTCCTTCCCTTGCGGCAATCGGCCAGCAGGGTGAACTGGGATATGACCAGGATGCCTCCCCCCGTCTCCAGCAGCGAGATGTTCATCTTCCCGTCCCGGTCTTCAAAAATCCTGAGGTTGAGGATTTTGTCCAGCAGGTAGTCGGCATCGCCTTTCCGGTCCCCCTTTTCCACGCCCAGGTAGACCAGCAGCCCTCCGGCGATTTCCCCTATAATTTCAGTATTTACAGTTACTTTGGCGGAATCGACCCGCTGGATGACTGCCCTCATTCACCATGCCTGAAATGGAATTACACATAATACAGAATGGCAGTTATAGCTTCAAGTTTTTTATGGAAGGTCAGGGATTATTTTTTTGGATGAAGCTCCCCGGGTACTTTTGTTTCAGACCCTTGTTGTTCAGGTAGGCAAATGCCTCTTCGCGAGTCTGGAACCTGCCCACCAGGATCCGGTACCCTTTTTCGCCGCCCGGCAAGGTCGTCTCCACGAGAGAGCCGCTAAATCCGTCCTTCTTCACTTTCCCGAGATATTCCGCCCCTTTCGCCCGGTCCTTGACTGCGCCGACCTGAATGCTGAACGGCATGGCCGCTGCGCTCTTTTTCGCAGCTTCCGGTTTCGGAGCCGGTTTTGAGGCCTGCCTGGATTCCGAAACGGGCCTTAATGCCGGCACGGCGGGTTTTTGCTGGCTTGCCTTTGGCGGGGGTGCCGGGGGGGCAGCTGCCCTGGGCGGCTGAACGCTTTCCTGCTTTATTTCGGGCTTTGCCTCGGGTTTCAAATCGGCTTTGACACCGGCATTTGGAACCGCTTTTGTTTCAAATTTTGGCTCCGGGGCCGCCTCCGGTTTTGTTTCCGGCACCGGCATCTGTTGCGTGTTCCCGGCAAGGGGCGGCAACTTTTCGACAACAGGTTTCTTATCAGCCTTATTGTCGGGAGGGTTTTCGAAAAGAGGCGAAACAACGAACCAGCACAGGAACAGGAATACCGGGATACCGGCAAATATCAGGGCCTGTTTCAATCCAAAGCGCCCAAACCGGCGCGGCGCTTCCTCTTCCTGTTCATCCTCATTCTCTTCAATGTCCGGGGCATAAGACGTATCCACATCCTTTTCGATCTCGCCCAGTTGGATGGATTTCCTTCTCTTGCGGATTTCCCTTATCCGGGCCGAAAGGATCATTTCGTAGGCCCTGTTTATGATCTCCAGCTTCTTCTCCGCTTTTTCCTTCCATTCCGGATGGTCCGCGAACCGCTTCGGGTTCCATGCCGAGGCAAGCTCCTCATAGGCCTCTTTTAATTCTTCGTGGGTTGTGTCCGGCCCTACTTTGAAAAGCTCATAGGCGGGCCCCAGGTCCGGCTCGCTGCCGCCCTCGATCTTGTCCATCCTGCCGATCTTTTCTATCTTGTCGGGGCGCTCGATTTCCTTATACAAGTTCTCCAGTTCCAGCGACAGCTGTTCTTCGACATTATCTTCCGGCTTTCTGCTTTTCATTCGCGGCCACTCCAGTATGGGCTGATCAACAATCCTTCCTGCTCTTATTATAAAAAAGGATTTCAATCCAGTTGAATTTAGGCATGCTTTAAGATTTAATCGGCCAAATATCCTTGACAGTTCTTTTTGAGCCCTGTAATTTATGCTATTTGTAAAGGGAAAAGAAGGACGGCACATGGAGCCGGGGCCTTCGCCGTTCGTCACACGGCGCTGAAAAGCGCCCGGAAACGGCTCATGCATGTTGAATTGAAACCTTTGCCCTCAGCGGAATAATGTTACCGGGTAGAGGTTTTTTTGTTATCGGAGGAGATCATGATAGATTTTGGTCCATTAGGATATATTTCATTAGACTGGCAATTCCTTGCAGCTGTGTTGAGCATCGTTCTCATTGACCTGGTCCTGGCGGGCGATAACGCCGTCGTAATCGCCATGGCAGTCAAGAACCTCACCGGCAGGACCCGCCGCCTTGGGATATTTCTCGGTGCGGGCGGCGCCGTCCTGGTAAGGGTCGCATGCACATTTGCCGTTGCCCAGCTGTTGAATATTCAATTTATAAAGCTGATCGGGGGGGCCGTCTTAATCTGGATAGGAATCAAGCTTCTGACCGAAGGGGCGGAAGAGTGCAAGGAGAAGGAATGCGGGAGCCTCTGGCAAGCGGTCTGGATAATCGTAGTCGCAGATCTCAGCATGGGAATAGACAACATGCTCGCCGTCGGGGCGGCGTCCCACGGAAACCTCTTCCTGCTGATCTTCGGACTTATTCTTTCCATACCGTTTGTTGTCTTGATGAGCGACCTGCTGGCGCGCATCATGGACAGGTACCCGATAATAGTCTGGGTCGGCGCCGCCCTGATTGGGAAAGTCGGAGGTGAAATGATGATCACCGACCCCTGGGTGCAT
>JBDKTK010000021.1:0-4726 GCA_039680225.1 Syntrophaceae bacterium | reverse complement strand
CGGGTGATCCTCAATTTATACCTCGTTCCATGCCCGTTTCGGCAAGCTCAACGGGCGGTGATGTGCAGCCGCTAAGATTATCGTCCCTGAGCTGGTCAAGGCTCGAATTGACCGCGGTAATGCGAATAAAAAATGGGCGGGTCTGAGACCCGCCCGGCGAACATAATGCCCGCAAGGGCGTGTTTTAAATCCGCCCGAATAAAATTACTTCTCCAGTCCCAGGTCCTTCAGCTTCTCCGGCGTGGGCTGGGCTGTTGCGGGGTCCCAGCCCCGCACTTCGTAGTACCTGTCGAGGACCTGATTGATCTTCTCCCTGTCGAGCTTTCTCCCCTTGAACGGCACTTTGTAATATCTTTCAGTGAAGCGGATATCCTCCCTCCTCTCGCCCGCAGCGGCATTGAACCGCCTGGCGGCAGCCGAAATCCGCTCCCCGGCCTTCATTACTTCTTCCGGCGTGAAAGGCAGTCCGGTCAGTGTCTCCAGGAGGCGCGCGTAAATAGTCGGCCCCAGCGACCAGAGGATGGGGGGCCTGATGCAGACCCCGATCGAGTTGACCACGTTCATATGGTCCTGGGCCCAGGCGGCCATATGCGGGATGCTGATCGTGTTCTTTTCGAAATCGAAAATCTTTTCTTTCCATGCCGGCAGGATATCAACCGGGTCGACGGCTTTTTTCGGGATCCCCTGTTCGTACAGGTATTCGCCTTCAGGAGAGGTGTCCTTGAAGTTTTCCGCCTGCGCCTGGACGCGCAGATGGTCGCCGCCGCGCGGGTTTATGAGGGACCCGAAGCTCCAGGTGTCCCAGCGGCCGCGGGGGTCGCGTGCGGTCGTTTCCAGGCCCCTCGTCTGGGTCAGGAATTCCTCCGCCCCCCTGCCGATCTTCTGCGCCATCCGGACCGGGCCTTCCGCGAGCAGGTCGCCTAATCCTTCCCGGTACACGGCCTTGCGCATCAGTTCAAAGATCGAGGGCTCATCGCCCCATTTCAGTTCCATGCCGTCGGTGTCGGCTTTCGTGATCACGCCCTGTTCGAAGAGCTTGATCGCAAGGGCAATGGCGGCCGACATGGTGGAGCAGTCCACGCCGTATTTCTGGAAGAGCTCCGTCGCCCTGGCAATGGCGGGCATGCTGCGGATTCCGAGGCGCGCCCCGAAGTCGAGGGTGGAGATTATCTCGATACCCTTGATCCGCAACCCCTTGTAAGGGCCTTCCGCAATCTCGACCCACGGGGCGCAGGCGATCGGGCAGGCGCTGCACGCGAGACCTTTTTTCTTGTACTTGAGGAGGTTATTTTTCCCCAGCGTCTCGATAAAATCGGCGCCCACCGAATCGCTCTGGTCCAGTCCTGATATAACTCCCAGGGCATAGTAGATGTCCAGGCCCAGCATGGAGCCGAATTGGCGCCAGGGCTTATAGGTGATATGCCCGGCGATTTTGGCGCGCATATCTTTCACCGCTTCGCGGTACCCTTTGGGGTCGGCGACGGTGATGTCCCCCGTCCCGCGCACGGCGACCGCCTTCAGGTTCTTTGAGCCCATTACGGCGCCCAGCCCCGTCCTGCCCCACGCCCCATACATCCCGTTCTCGATGCTGGCGTAACGCGCCAGCTTTTCGCCCCCGACTCCGATGCATGCGACTGTCGCGTTCCGGTCGTGGGCGGATTTGATTTCCCTTATCGTCTCCCAGGCATCGGAGCCCCAGAGTTTCGAGGCGTCCAGGATGTCGACTTCTCCATCCTTGATGTAAATATAGACGGGCCTTTCTGATTTGCCCTTCAGGATGAGGCTGTCGTACCCGGCATATTTGAGTTCCGGCCACCAGAAATAGCCGCTGTTGCTGGTCGCCAGCAGTCCCGTCAGGGGGGATTTCGCGCTCACCTCGGAGCGGCTTGCGGTCGGGGCGTTGGTCCCGACGAGCGGACCGGCGCCGAACACCAGCACGTTCTTTTCATCAAAAGCGTCAAGGGCCGGGTCCATTTCCGCAAGAAGCGTTTTGATATTGAGGCCTGCGCCGCCGATAAACTTCCGGCAGTCATCCGGGGAATTCTCTCTTATCTCCCTGGCCCCGCTTCCCAGGTCGATCACAAGCGTTTTTCCAGCATATCCGTGCATAAATTCCATCCTGTTTATGCGTTCTCTTCGACTCTCTTGATAACCTCGAACGGGCAGCTCTCCGCGCATATGCGGCAGGCAGTGCAGCCGTCTTTCAGCTTCAGTGTGAAGCTGCCGTTTTCCTCGTTTTCAATCACCTCGATATAGGCCCGTTCCGGGTTGAACACCTTAAAATACGAAAAAGAGCACGTAAGGCTGCAGGTCCTGCAGCCTGAACACTTTTCCGAATTGAATTCAAGTCGGGCATTCATTGAATTTCTCCTGTTCTCATGCTGACCGGCAGTGCCGGATATGTATTGACCGGGAGAGGACCTTCTTCCTTTCCCGTGCTTATGGCTAATACCATACTGTTCATGTTCCAACAAGCGTCGGAGCCTATTCCATTTGTCTTGATTAGAAGAGGCCTTTCGCGTTAAAACTTCAGGAGCAATAAAGGGAGGCGGAAATGGACCCGGCTAAAATTCGCAATATCATCTTCTTTGCCCTTTTCTCAATAGTGCTGATACTTTCTTTCGCAATCATCATGCCCTTCTTCTATCCGATATTCTGGGCCGCCGTTATTGCTATCATGTTCAGGCCCGTTTACAGGAAGCTGAACCTCAGAAAGGACCGTCCCAACTTTAATGCGTTTGTCTCCGTGACCCTCATCCTTTTGATTATAATACTGCCTTTGGGGCTCGTCGGCGCGCTGCTGGTCAACGAATCAATGACGATGTTCAGCTCGTTGAGCAGCGAAAGCAGCTCCATAAAGGACACTTTCAAAGGCGCGATGGAGACATTGAAGCACAACAGGTTCACGGCGAGGTTCAATATAGACGAGACATTCCTCACCGACAAGTTTTCGGAATTCGCCCGGGACCTGTCCTCTTTCATTTATGAACATCTGAAGAGCGTCACCCAAAATGTTGTGCAGTTCGTGATCATGTTCGTAATCATGATGTATACGCTGTTCTTCTTTATCCGGGACGGCGACAAGCTGCCCCACATATTCGCCAGGCTCTGCCCGTTAGGGGAGGACAAGGAAAAACTGCTGGTTGAAAAATTCATCGCGACTACGAGGGCCACTCTCAGGAGCACCGTGGTGATCGGCGCACTCCAGGGTTCCCTCGGCGGCATAATGTTCTGGGTCCTGGGTATCCAGGGTGCGCTGGTATGGGCGGTCGTGATGGTATTCGCATCCATTCTGCCGACCGGGAGCGCCATCGTCTGGGTGCCGGCGGCAATTATATTGATCCTGACTTCGGAGATATGGAAGGGGATCATCCTGCTGGGCTTCGGGATAATCGTAATAGGGACCGTGGATAACTTCCTCCGGCCCATCCTCATCGGGAAAGAGTTGGAGATGCATTCCCTTCTTATCATGTTTTCGACGCTGGGGGGATTGGTGCTGTTCGGCTTTTCAGGCTTTATCATCGGGCCCGTTATCATCTCGGTGCTGTTATCGCTGTGGGACATTTACAATGTCTACTATAGTGATTTCCTGTCTTGTGAGGCGAAAAACAATTCCGGCAAACAGATGTGAAATCTGTTTGCCATCGTGAGCGCTGGGCCTGCCGAAGCCGCTCCCCGGAACGACAAGACTTTTGTCCTGAATTCACCAGCTTTCAGTCCAGCGGCATGATCGAGACCAGGTTGTGCAGATAGCTGCCGCTTTTGCTGCCCTGCCCCGTGTTGAGATCTGTGACGGCAATCTTTTTTACCAGGCGTTCCCTTTCCCGCCCGTTTTCAATCTCGTCATATGACCACATGCTGTGGATGGCGTAGGCCCGGCCTTCGACGAATCCCAGGTAGAGCATTATATGGCCCGGCTTGTACAGAAGCGCGGGACGGCCCCCGACTTTTTTGATGGCCTCCAGTTTTTCATCTTCGCTGAGGTCCGAGACCCGGACCCGTTTCGCCGGATTCGATTTTTCCTGGCTGGAGCTGTGGCGGGCGATCCTGAAGCCGAAACAATGGAACACGCTGCTAATAAATCCGGAGCAGTCCTCCGTCCCGTCCAGCTTGCTTCCCCATACATAGGGGACATCCAGCATTTTAAATGCCTGGCTGAATACATTCTCCAGCGTGTAGGGGAGGAAACCCTGGTTCACATCGGATTTAATTCCAGTGTATCCGGACCGGAAAAACAGCGAGCCGTCCGGGGCGCGGCAGGGAAGCACCACTTCATAAACGGATCCGGTCTTGAGAAGGAACGGCAGGGCCGAGCCCATATCCATTTCCGTTGCATAGTCGCGAAGGGCCGGATCGAAATAGAACGGGACCGATTTGCCGGTGATGACAAGGGGCCGGGCCTGGGCGAAATATTGCACTTTCGGTTTTTCGCCGACGGCGAGATCGGCCGCCGACACCCACCCGGAAACATAATCCGATTCTATGTAGAACCATTGGCTGTCCCTTGATTTATGCAGCACGGCCACCGGAGTGCCGGAATCGATCTGGGCCGCCTGGAAATGATCGAAATTCCCTTTTGTTCCCTTGTTTTTCGCCAGGTCGAATGTCGGGATCACCCGCGCGTTGGTTTCCTTCGTTATAATGCCGTAACGTACATTAATCTCCTCGTCCGCATTTCCCATGTTAAGAAAAACAGGTTGATACTAAGATTCGCCCATTTTCCGGT
>JBDKTK010000020.1:0-1760 GCA_039680225.1 Syntrophaceae bacterium | reverse complement strand
TACAGGAGGAAAATATGCGTGAAGCCGTAATTGTTGACTCGGTCAGAAGCCCGGGAGGGCGCTATATGAGAGGCGGGCTCGCAGCGACACGCGGCGAGGAAACCGGCGTACAGGTTATTAAAGGCTTATTGAGCCGCGTTCCCCAGCTCAACCCCGCTGAAGTTGATGACCTTATTGTCGGATGCGCGTTTCCGGAAGCAGAAACGGGAATGAACCTGGGGAGAGTCCTTTCCCTCGGAGCGGGACTGCCGCTCACAACTGCGGGCATGACAGTCAACCGTTTCTGTTCGTCAGGCATCCAGTCGATTGCAGATGCGACAGCTAAAATCAAAGCAGGCTGGTCCGATGTTATAATAGCCGGAGGCTGCGAGACCATGTCCCATATTCCCATGGGGGGAAGCGTTTTCCGGCCGGACCCGGACTGGGGAAGCCGTCCCAACACATATATTTCCATGGGCATCACGGCCGAAATCGTGGCCGCCAAGTATGGCGTCTCCCGCGAGGACCAGGACAAGTTCGGCCTGGAGAGCAACAGGCGGGCTTATGAAGCCATTCAGGCAGGCAAGTTCAAGGACGAGATTATTCCTATAACTGCTTATAAGTACAAGAAGGACTCGAGCGGGAAAAGGATAAGAGAGAAATTCGTATTTGACTCTGATGACGGGGTAAGATGGCCGACAACGCTGGAGTCTCTGACCAAACTCAAATCGCCTTTCAAGGCCGGCGGTTCGGTGACGGCCGGGAATTCGTCGCAAATGACCGATGGCGCGGCTTTTTCTCTTCTCGTGACGAGGGAAAAAGCCGAGAAACTCGGGTTGAAGCCCCTGGCCAAGCTTTCCTATTTTGCAGTGGCCGGGTGCGATCCTGAGGAAATGGGCGTCGGCCCGGCGGTGGCGATTCCCAAGGTGCTGCAATTAGCGGGTCTCAAGACCAGCGACATCGACCTGTTCGAGATAAACGAGGCCTTCGCTTCCCAGGCGATTTATTCAGTGCGGAAAATCGGCATTGAGGACAGGTATGCCGCAGGCGACATCAATCCCAACGGCGGCGCAATCGCCCTGGGGCATCCGCTCGGAGCGACCGGCGCAAAGCTTACAGCGCAGGCCATCCATGAGGCCAAACGGCGCGGGGCCAAACGCTTTATTGTCTCTATGTGCATCGGCGGCGGCATGGGCGCAGCAGGCATTTACGAAATGCTGTAAAAAAACTTATTGTTCCAATTGAAGGACCGCGGTCCCGCTTTTCGGGCCGCGGTTTTTTCTTTTGACACGTGACCGGGAAGACTTTACAAGGGAAGAAAAACCCGGGGGGAATCAAATGAAAATCGGATTTGTCCAGTTCGGTCCCGCGCTCGGCAAAGTAGACGAGAACATAGACAGGGCAGCCGCCCTCATCCGCAGCATTAAAACCGTTTTAGTCGTGCTTCCCGAACTGTTCAACACGGGTTATTTTTTCTCCTCTCACGAGCAGGTCCGGGGACTCGCCGAACCCGTACCGGAAGGCAAGACAACACGCGCCCTGATGAAAATATCGCGAGAAAGAAAAACATGGGTTGCGGCCGGCCGTGCGGAAAAGAGCAAAGACGGGATTTTCAATTCGGCCGTCCTTGTTTCGCCTGCAGGCGATGTGGTTACGTACAGGAAGATCCACCTCTTCAACGAGGAGAAAATCTGGTTCAATCCCGGCGACCTTGGTTTTATATCGGTTGATGCAGGCAAGTGCAGGCTGGGCCTGATGGTCTGTTTCGACTGGTTCTTCCC
>JBDKTK010000019.1:0-3179 GCA_039680225.1 Syntrophaceae bacterium | reverse complement strand
AGCCGACATGGCCCTCCCGTTCGTTGCCGTTTGCCCCGCCCTCACAATTCCCGGCGAGGCGGATCGCCGCGCGGGCCGCCTCGTTTTCGGACAGCTGGCTGCTCTTCGCTATCTTCTCCACTGCGTGGCGGTATTGATCGCGTGTGGCGAAATCCATCGCGCCATACACACCGGCAGGGTCCCCGTTGAGGGTCTGTTCGACAACGCTCATGGCTTCGACGAATTTGCGCCAATCCATGGCGCCCAGGAAACGGAGGCTGCCGATGCTGTTGCTTATGGAAAGCTGGTCCGCCGCTTGCTGCTGGTTCTCGGACTGCACCAGCTGTTCAATCGTCAGGCTTGAATCGGAGAGTTGCTGCTCAATCCAGGTAAGCGGCAATGCGAGAGCGGGACCCTGCCCCTTCAGGCGGCGTGTAAACTCCGCGACAAAGGAACTGACCATGGGAGGCTTCGAGCGCGCCATGTCGGCAATGACCAGAATTAAATCCTTAGGATTCCGTTCGGCGGTCTCGGAAATCCGGTCCGCCCAGTAATCGGCATGGTTCCTGTCGATCCTGTCGGCGGCAATGCTCGCTGCAATGCGCCGGAGGTTCTCGATCAGCGCCAGGCGCAGCATGATGGGAATGGCCCATAATTCGCCCAAATTCAGTTCAGTGACTGTCTGATAAGCCGATACGAAACTGCCGAGGCCCTCAAGGTCCACCCGGCCGTCACCGTGAGAGATCGTCTCCAGCGCAATATCGTACACACGGGGAAGGCCTTTTGACGGGCCCTTTTTCAAGCGGGGCAGTCCCCTGCTGAACCCCTTTGGCAGGTGTATCCTGGCAGTGCGGATCTGTTCTTCAATGATATAATAATTATCAAGCAGCCATTCCCCTGCCGGTGTAATCCTCCGGTTTTCTTTTACGGCCGCTGTGAGCAGGTCGTAAACTTCCTGGAGGACGCCTTCATTTTCTCCGAGCCGCGTCAAAAGTTGTTCGGGAGTGTGCTCGGCGCTCAAAATATGCGCCGCGGCAAGGGTTTTGCCGTGTTGCTCCATCTGGGAGGCGCTGAACAGCTCCTCTCTAAGGGGCGATTCAAAACGGGCGTACTTTTGTGTCAATCCGTTTTCGCGCAGACTCGCCCTGGAATGGGGCAGAATGCCGGGACTGTTCGTGCTCTTTAAATTCACATTAATCTTTCTTTTAAGGAATCAGTTTCGATAAACCAGTCGCATTGAAGGCAACTGCTCAGGCGCTGAGACTTAAGTTGGTCGAATCGGACAACATCTGCCGGAGCTCATCTCCCTGTACGATTTCCTTCTCTGAGAGAAGCCGGGCGAGACTATCCAGAATTTTCCGCCGCTCCGAGAGGATAATGCGGACCCTTTTATGCGCCTGTTCCATGAGGCTGGAGATTTCCTGATCGATCTCGGTTGCCATTGTTTCGCTATAGGTTTTATGGGGAGCAAAGTTTTCCGGGAGGAACCGGGGCTGGCGAGGAAACTCATACGTAACCAGTCCCAGGCGATCGCTCATCCCGTATTCTGCAACCATGGACCTGGCAATTGCTGTCGCCCGCTGCAAGTCATTTTGAGCACCCGTGGATATTTCTCCGAAAATCAGTTCCTCCGCGACTCTCCCGCCTAAAAGAACTGCCAGCCGGTCCAGCAACTCGGGGCGCGTCATCAGGTAGCGATCCTCCGTGGGCTGCTGCTGCGTATACCCGAGAGCCGCAATACCCCGGGGAATAATGGATATCTTGTGCACAGGGTCTGCGTGTTCGACTGATTCAGCCACAATCGCATGTCCGGACTCATGAAAGGCCACAATTTCCTTCTCCCGGGGATTCATAACCCGGTTCTTTTTCTCCAGCCCGCCAACCACCCGATCGATAGCCGCATCGAAATCCGCGGCCCCGACAGTTTCTTTGTTTTCCCTGGCAGCCAACAGGGCAGCCTCATTGACGAGGTTTGCCAGGTCGGCTCCGGCAAAGCCCGGAACGAGACCGGCGATCTTGCGCAGATCGACATCGGGACCCAGAAGGACCTTCCTCGAATGGATCTTCAGGATTGCTTCCCTCCCGTTTATATCCGGGCGGTCCAGCAGGACCTGCCGGTCAAACCTTCCCGGGCGCAACAGGGCGGGATCGAGTATCTCAGGCCTGTTGGTGGCGGACATGATGATGACCCCCTTATTCGATTCGAATCCATCCATCTCCACCAGGAGTTGATTGAGAGTCTGCTCACGTTCGTCATTTCCGCCAATGGCATTCACCCCGCGGGCCTTCCCCAGCGCGTCCAGTTCATCGATGAAAATGATGCAGGGGGCCTGGCTGGCGGCCTGGGAGAAAAGGTCGCGGACACGCGATGCCCCGACTCCGACGAACATCTCCACAAACTCGGAACCGCTGATGCTGAAGAAGGGCACTTTGGCCTCTCCGGCCACTGCTTTGGCAAGAAGGGTTTTACCGGTCCCCGGCGGGCCGACCAGAAGCACCCCTTTGGGGATTCTCCCGCCCAGCTTCTGGAACTTTTCCGGGAACTTCAAAAACTCCACTATTTCCCGGAGTTCTTCCTTCGCATCATCGATGCCGGCCACATCGGCAAAGGTCACCATTGTCTCATTCTCGGCAAAAAGTTTGGCCTTGCTCTTGCCGAAGGACATCACGCCCATCCCCGGCTTGATCTTGTTCATGGCAAACCGCCAGATCAGGAACATAATTACGAGGGGGATAACCCAGGATATAATATTGCCTATCAGTTTGTTTTCGTAGAGCCCGGAGTACCCGACCTTATGCTCATCCAGCTCCTTGACCAGGTTGGGATCATCCACCCGGATCGCGGTGAAGTCCTGCTCCTTCTTATTGTCTTTTGCTTTGATCGTGCCATTGATGTGTTCCGGGCTGATGACCAATTTCGCCAGGTTGCCTTCAACGAGGTGCTGTTTGAACTGGCTGTAGGGAATCGTCTCCACCTTGGGGGAAAAGAGGTATTGCTGCAGATTGTAAATTAAAAAAAAGGCAATCAGGAAATACCAGATACTGAAATGCATCCTGGGGGGCAGGGCGCCCTTTTTTTTCTGTGCATCTGGTGGGGCAAAGAGCTTACGAACCTTCTCCTTCAATAATTCCAGCGGTGATTTCTCCCCGATATCCGGCATGTTCGCCTCACTTTCAAGGGCCGTTACAAAATACAGTTG
>JBDKTK010000018.1:0-4507 GCA_039680225.1 Syntrophaceae bacterium | reverse complement strand
CAGTTCCATATTGAGATATCTCTTCGATCCCCATCGGGTGCCGGCCACGTATCGGAGGCGGGCCGCGCACAACATAAGTGCCGAGTGGCCGTCAGGGAAAGCACCGACCACCTTAGTGCGACGCCGGATCTCCTTCATGATCAGCTCCAAAGCGTTATTGGTTCGAAAGAAGAAAATAGGGTCAAATCTTTAATCTTGACATTTATGTCTACGTCGTTTCAGCCCCAAAAAGTTAAGATTAAAGATTTAACCCCTATGCACCTCAGCTCAATATTCTTTTCCATGTGAACTCCCACTTTCTCATAGAGGGAGTGACATCCTGATATTGTGCGTTCATTTCGACAGGCTCAATGAGCGGGGAAAAGCAAATCAGTATTGTCTTTCCCTCGCCCCCGGTGATAAGTTACCAAACATCGCGCGACGGGGATGCGCTGTCTTCCCGTCCGGGATTTGTCTACTGTTGAATGTGAGGGGGCGGGTATCATGAAGAAGATTTTCTCCGGGTTGTTGTTGCTTGTGTTTGTTCTGCTGTTTGCCGGTTGCGGCGGGTTTGGGGATCTGACGCGGGACATCCAGCTCAGTTCATATATGCAGAAAAAGCAGCACCATGAGGCGATCAAGGCCCTGCAGGGCGATATCGAGCAGAAACAGCCCATATCCTCCTTCCGGCTCTACCTGCTGGCCGCCGCTTATTATGAGGTCCGCGATTATGAGAAGACGCTGGCGACCGTGGACCTGCTGGATAAGCAGATCTCGCTGGGCGACAGGGATTATCACGGCTCGGACCTCACCCCGTTCCCGAACCTTTTCCGCGCGGAGATTTATCTCGACCAGGGCGACTATGCGAAGGCGCTCGCGCTGGCGACCGACACCCATGCGATCATCCACCGGCTGGGCGCGCCGTCCAACAATTTCTACCGTTTCCAGCTCATCGAGATCGAGAGCATCCGCGGCATTGCGTACGCCCACACGGGCCGCAGGGCCGAGGCGGGGAAATGCATCGAGACGCTGCAGGGGATCAACCTGATCATGAGCAACCTCGGACCGGAGAAATTTACCGCGATCGCCCGGGTGCACATGGCCCTTAAGCAATACCCACAGGCCCTTGAGGCGGTGCAGAATACGGATGCCAAGGTCTCCGCGGTGCTGACCGTCTTTTACGACAAGACCTTCCAGGAGCTTCCCAAATTTTTCATCCTGACCAAATGCCTTTATGAGACCGGCAAAATACCCGAGGCGCGGGACAGGTACGATGCGCTGCTCAAGCATCCCCAGATCAGGCAGATCGGCGGCCTGTACTGGCCCGTCCTGCTCGACCGCGCCCGCATCGCGCTTGCGGAAGGGCAGGTGAAGGAGGCCGAGGCGTTCCTGAAGGAAGCGGTCGAGGTCATCGAGAAGCAGCGGGCGTCGATCAATTCGGAGGCGGGCCGGATCGGTTATGTCGGGGACAAGCAGGCCGTTTACGAGGAGCTGATCAGGCTGCTCGTCGACGGCAACCGTACGGCGGAGGCCTTTGAATATGTCGAGCGCGCGAAGGGCAGGGCGCTTGTCGATTTGCTTGCCTCGCAGAAGAAGATCGCCACCCGCGCCCGCGATGCGCAGGCGGGACAGACCTTCAGCGAGCTGGCGAAGGCCGAAAGGCAGATCGACGTCGTGAGCGACCCCGCCGCGAAGCCTGACCAGGAACGGACAAGGAGCGTTGTCATTACCTTGAAGAACAGCCTCCAGGCCGAGGCGCCGGAGTTTGCGTCGCTGGTTTCCGTCACGGCGATATCGGCGAGGGACATCCAGGAGCGGCTCGCGAAGGACGAGACGCTGATCGAGTATTATTCGTCGGGGCGCGACTGGTATGTCTTCGTCCTGAAGCGCGACGGGATTGCGGCGAAAAAGCTCAACGCGCCGGACCTCGACCGCGCGGTGCTGGATTTCCGAGCGGCCCTCATTGATCCGGCCTCCCGCAACTACCTGCGCGGCTCGCAGGCGCTTTATGCACAGCTCGTCGCTCCTGTATCCGGGCTGATCGGGAAGGGGCGGGTGACGGTCGTCCCGCACGGCCCCCTTCACTATCTGCCGTTTGGCGCATTATCTTCCGGGAAGAAATACATGGTGGATGATGCGGCGCTCCGCGTGCTGCCAACGGCCGCCGTACTCAAGTTCCTCACGGCCCGGGCGGGCGCGAAAGACCCGGCGATGCTCATCATGGGGAACCCCGACTTGGGCGACCCGCGCTATGACCTGAAGTTCGCGCAGGACGAGGCCAAAGCGATTGCCGGGATCATGCGCGGCTCGACGCTGCTCCTGCGCGGCGAGGCGAAGGCGTCGTATTTCGTCGGCCACGCCTCTTCCTATAACGTAGTCCACATGGCGGCCCACGGCATCTTCGACCCGGACAACCCCCTGGGGTCGGCGCTGCTCCTGGCGCGGGATGGCGCGAGCGACGGGTGGCTCAAGGCCGGCGACCTTTACAGCCTCAACCTGAAGGCAGACCTTGTGACGCTGAGCGCCTGCGAGACGGCCCTGGGGAAGATTACGAAGGGCGACGATGTCGTCGGCTTCACACGCGGCTTCCTGAACGCGGGGGCGGGCTCGATCATTTCCACCCTGTGGAAGGTGGATGACCGCGCGACGAAAGACCTGATGCTGGCTTTTTATTCCCGGCTCAAAAAGATGGACAAGGACGAGGCGTTGAGGCAGGCCCAGATCCAGACCAGGAAGAAATACCCCCACCCGTTTTACTGGGCGTCGTTCCAGCTGACGGGGAATGCGAGGTAAGAGGAGCGGTCACTTCGACAGGCTCAGTGACCGGTTTTTGTTTATAGTGACTGCAAAAGATCGCTCTTTCAACCTATCGAGACAAGCGCACAATTACTGTCAGCCCTTCGCAGGCAGGGGTCCAGGGATTATAAAAAGAACTGGATGCCCGCCTTCGGGCATGACGAATTTTTTTAATAACGAGCGCATTGATGTATATCACAGGGATCTTTTTTCCCTTGACTAAGCACTTCCAGATGTTTCAAATTAGGGTCACAAAAAAATCAAAGAGGAGGACCATGAGAATTTTACGAATAATTAGATGATCGAGCATTCAGGGGACCCGGGCAGTTCCCGCAATGTTAAGGCCCGCCTTTAGCCCGCCTGCATAGGAAGATTTTCCATCCTGCTTGCCGGCGCTGAAGCGAGCCCGGCGACGATCTTCATCCAAAACACACATTTTGTATCCTGATTAATTTCAGGATGCCGCGAGATTACAGTTAAATTGATCTGGGTTTATTGCTGCGCCCGATACATTTCTATCCGGCGCAGGATCCGCTCACCGCAATGATGACCTTTGCCGTGAGCATAAAATTTAAAAGAGGAGGATTTGTCAATGGCCGGTACCGAAGATGTAATTCATGCAACTGACGAAAGTTTTGAGCGCGAGGTCCTGAAAGCGGAAAAACCTTCCCTGGTGGATTTCTGGGCGCCATGGTGCAACCCCTGCAGGATGCTCGGCCCGCTGCTCGAAGAAATAGCGGCAGAGCACAAAAACCGCATTAACGTTATTAAGCTCAATATCGATGAGAACCCCAAAACGGCTGCGGCCTTTAAAATTAAAAGCATCCCGACCATGATTCTCTTCAAAGACGGGAACGCGGCAGGTTCTCTAATCGGGCTTGTGCCAAAGGAAACGCTGGAGAGATTTATTGAACAGGGGACGAAGAAATAGAACTGCAGGATGAGAAGAGGTTTTCATATTTCACTCGGATTGATTTTCGTCGGCGGGTGGCGGGTGATCTAAGAGAGACAAATGAAAATGCAGCGGAAAAAAAGAAACATAATCCTGGGCACGGCAGGACACATTGACCACGGCAAGACGGCTTTCATCAGGGCGCTGACGGGCATAGAGTGCGATCTCCTCCAGGAAGAGAAGAGGAGGGGGATAACAATTGTCCTGGGATATGCCCATATGCATCTTCCCTCGGGTATAAAGGTCGGCATTGTAGACGTGCCGGGGCACGAGCGGTTCGTCAACAGGATGGTCGCCGGGGCGGCGGGCATCGACGCCGTCGCCCTGCTGATCGCAGCCGATGAGGGGATCAAACCGCAGACCCGGGAACACCTGTATATCTGTGATATCCTGGGGATCAGGAAGGGCATTGTCGTCCTCAACAAGATGGACCTCGTGGATGATGAAACGCTCCTTCTCCAAATTGACGAAATCGAAAAATTCACGGCCGGCACTTTCCTGGAGGGAGCGCCGGTCATACCCGTCTCATCGGTTACCGGCGAGGGGCTGGGCGAATTCACCGCAGCGCTTGACCGGATCGCCGCGGAAATAACCTTGAAACCGCAGCAAAAGCCGTTTCGCCTTCCTGTGGATGCGGTGGTTACCATTACGGGCTTCGGGACCGTCGTCCGGGGGACGGCGCAGTCGGGCAGCATTGGCGTGGGCGAAGAAATCATGGTCCTTCCGGAGGGGAGAAAATACCGCATCCGGAGCCTCCAGAACCATGGCGCCGCAATCGAA
>JBDKTK010000017.1:0-1627 GCA_039680225.1 Syntrophaceae bacterium | reverse complement strand
GAAACTGGTCGATTGCAGCAAGTCCGCCAAGAGACTCCGCCCGCTCGGCAACAAGGCGCCAGACCCTTTGAAGGAAACGAAAACTGCCTTCGACGCCCTGATCGCTCCAATCAAGGTCCCGCTCGGGCGGGGAGGCAAAAAGACAGAAGAGCCGTGCGGTGTCGGCACCGTATTTTTCAATGAGATAGTTGGGGTCGACCACATTGCCCTTCGATTTACTCATCTTGGCGCCATCCTTGATGACCATCCCCTGGGTGAGGAGGTTCTCGAAAGGCTCCCGGACGCCGACAAGGCCGAGTTCATTGAGGACCCGGTTAAAGAAACGGGAATAGAGAAGGTGTAGAACGGCATGTTCGATACCGCCGATATACTGGTCCACCGGCATCCAGTAATCGACACGCTTCCTGTCAAGCGCGCCTTCATTGTAATCCGCACAGGTGTATCGCAGGAAATACCATGAGGACTCGACAAATGTGTCCATAGTGTCAGTTTCACGCCGCGCTTTTTTCCCGCAAACGGGACAGTCCACCTCGTAGAATGCGGGATGGTCCGCAAGCGGTGAGCGGCCCACGACCTTGATCTCGAGGTCGACGGGAAGTGTGACGGGCAGGTCTTTCTCGGGTACCGGTACGGTCCCGCAATCCTCGCAATAGATGATCGGGATGGGGTTGCCCCAGTACCGTTGACGCGAGATGCCCCAATCCTTCAGGCGATAATTGACTGTCCTGGTTCCGAACCCCGTCTCCTCCAGGTAGTCTATGATGGACCCGATTGCCTCGCGGTTGTTCATACCATTAAACCTGTCGGAATTGACAAGAACGCCCTCGTCGACATAGGCGCAATCCATAGACTGCGGATCGAGCAGCCTGTCTTTCGGGGTGATGGTGACAATTATCGGCAGATCATATTCCTTTGCGAATTCATAATCCCTCTGGTCGTGTGCGGGAACGGCCATGATGGCCCCGGTGCCGTATTCCATGAGAACGAAATTCCCCACATAGATGGGTATCTTGTTGCCCGTCAGCGGATTGATCGCATATTTCCCCGTGAAAACACCCTCTTTTTCCAGGTTGATCTCACCCCGGAAGCTTCTGTCCTGCGACTTGACCTTTTGCACAAAAGCAGCCACGTCCTTTTCCTGTGCGGTCCCGCGGGAAAGCTCCAGTGTCAGCGGGTGTTCCGGCGCCAGAACCATGAAGGTCACACCATAGAGGGTATCGGGCCGGGTTGTAAAGATGGTGAAACGCCGGCCGTCCTCCAGAGTGAAATGGACCTCCACACCGTAGCTCTTGCCTATCCAGTTCTTCTGCATGCTCGTGACCTTCTCGGGCCAACCGGGCAGCTTGTCGCAATATTCGTAAAGTTCATCGGCATATTTGGTAATCGCGAAGAACCACTGCGTCAGTTCCTTCTGGACGACTTCCTCGCCGCAGCGCCAGCAGTTGCCGCCCTCAACCTGCTCGTTGGCAAGGACGGTCTGACATTTCGGGCAGAAATTGACCGGCGAGCTCTTCCGGTAAACCAGGCCTTTTTCATACATCTTGAGGAACATCCACTGTTCCCACCGGTAATAATCAACGTCGCAGGTGGCGATCTCGCGCCTCCAGTCGTAGCCGAACCCGAGACG
>JBDKTK010000016.1:0-20029 GCA_039680225.1 Syntrophaceae bacterium | reverse complement strand
ATTTATCGGTCGATACCCGGATATTCCCGTTTCTCTCCTCCAGCTTTATGACCCTCTCGTTGTCATGGACTTCAACGCCGCTGTCTTTTGCCCTGTCCGCGAGGAGGTTGTCAAACAGCTTTCGGTTCACAACGTACCCCGCTCTTTCATTATTCGGCGAATCGACGCTTTGGCCGTCCCTGAAACGGATATAGGCGTTTCTTATCTCCTGCTCAATCGCCGCCGAAAAGTCAAAATCAAGCAGACGGAGGGCCTTTGCAGAAATAGCGCCGGCACAAAGCTTGGCGCGGGGCAGGAATCTTTGTTCAAAAGCAAGCACCTTCAGCCCTGAGCGCCCCAGGTGGTATGAGGCATTCGCGCCTGCCGGTCCCATTCCTATTACGATTGCATCAAACATGGACTCAATTTTCGAAGTGTATTCAGTCATGGCGCCCAGCCGGCATAACCCTCAAGACTAAGGTTGGAGCCGGCGGCCCCGGTTTAAACGTGATACTTGAATTTCCGGCCTTTTCTATTGAGACTATCACACAGCTCCCAGATTAGAAATGGCGCCATCCTATCATAAATGCCCTCTCTCCTGCACACAATTTGATCTGATTCTTGTTCGCATTATGTAAAAGAAATATTATTTGAATCTCCTCACCCCGGCCAATCCGAACAGTAAACGACAACCTCGGAGCAACAGGCCTTGGCGGCCGGCCAAATAAGAAAGGCAGGGCCGATCTGCAGCCCTGCCCTTCTTGTCATCTTCAAAATGTTATTAATTTATTTTTCTTCTCAATCCGCAAAGGCCCAGCAGCGAGGCCCCGAGCAGGACGAGGGTTCCCGGTTCGGGCACGGTGTTAAACTCAATGCAGAACGAACCGACGTTATTGTTCCAGCTGAACCCGTCCATGGTGCCGAGGTAAAGCCGGGTAGCCCCCGCAGGCACGATAATGGTCTGGGCGGCCGAGCCGCTCGTCAGCCCGTCTCCCAGGAAGAACACTTGCTGCAGTTCCGGGCTGATGGTGAGATAGTCTCTGCCGGCCAGGGTCGAGAAATCCAGTGCGGAAGGGACCGCGCCGAGGCTGTCGCTGAGAAAAACGCCTATAAGCGAATCAATGGGGACGGAAATATTGGAAATCCCATTCTCCACCCCGGTAAAGTGGCTGTAAATCAAACTGGCAGCGCCGTCCGGACCTGCAATATCCCCGGGATGGCCCACCTGGCCCGTTGCCGTCCATTGCAGCTGCAAACCCGCATAAAGGGTAATACCGACCAAGACTGGGGACTGGTATGGGGCCACATCCGCGGGTTCGCCGCTTGCCGGATTATAGCTGGCGGTTGTCCCGTCGGAGGCGCCTGCAAGCCAGGGGTCCGATGTGCCGGGAATCGTTATAGTGTAACTGTATGCCGGCACCGCGACGAGCATAAAAAAGAATACGCTTGCCAGGAATATATTTAATTTGTTGCCTTTGAGTATTTTCATTCCACCCTCCATCGCAATAACAATTTTATCACACTTTGTAGCACTAAACGTGCCAAAGCACGTATCTATCCGGAATTGTTTGTAAAACTAAGAAAAGAGGTTTCATCGGTCTAAATAAATAAACGCGTGTTTGTAAAAAATCTTTACACTTAATGTAAAACCGTTTTTCACTGTACTCACATGATAAATTGAATTATTTTAATAGCTTAAGAGCGTTTTGCCCTCCAGGGCCGCTGTTTTGCATGACGGCACACAGGTCCATGATCGATATTGCCCGCCTTTTTTTTCATTTAAACATCTCTCGTTAAGCCCGATTTTATACCTTCTTTAGCGTTTGGCGATTTGCGCAAGTAAACTGGCGTCGGATACTTTTACACAATAAACTGGAGCGCACACCGTTGATTTTGAATTACTCAATGATTACTCAAGCTTTTGGCTTTTGGTATGTGTATTGCTTGGTTGATTCCAGGTTTTCGCAATTCATCGGCTTCGCGACATAAGGGAGGGACATCAGATCGTAATTCTAATCCGGGAAAACAAAAGGGCCGGCAATTCCCGCCGGCCGCATTACATCATAAATCCTGACTGTCCCGCCTGGAACGGCCGGGAAACTATCATCGTCAGGGACCTTGGAAACCCGTCCAACAGGTCTCTTCTATTGACTTTCCCGGCGCCCGCCGGAAGGCCTTCTTTATGCGATCTGAATGCTCCGGCAACTTCATTGCGTGAACGTACAGCCGGTTCTTCTCGATCTCGAGGGTCCCGCAGGTAACGTGACAACCCCGTCCTCCCCGGCTGTTAAGACTGCCAGGGAGGAAATTATATATTCCGGGATGAACCTGCCATAAACCTTCCCGTTTTTTTCTAATGATGAAAACCAATTTCATTACTAAACAGAGCGAAGTACACTGCTGATTAACCCTCAGGAAATTCATAACCGGCTTTACGATTTTTCCTGATGGACCAGACAATCCTGAGCAGGTAGAAACAAGCCGGATCGACCGATTTAAATTGGGGGTGCTTGCATGAATTCATCAATTGCCGGGAGTGCTTTCAGCAGAGGCGCATTTGCCAGGACGGCGCTGGTTTTCACCATAATTATTTTAATTCTTTTTAAAGTGCATATTTTGGCTGCATCGGCTGACAACACCACGGCTTCAGCCGATACGAAACAAAAATATGCGGAGGCGAAGCGCGCGTTTGACGAGGACATGAAGAAGGCGAAGAAGGCCTTTGATGATGCAGTTCAAAGTGCGAAGAGGGAATACCGGCTGGCCGTGAAAAAGGCAAAGGCAGACACGAAAGCAGCCAGGGAGTCCTCGGCAAAAGAAACACAGGAAATCAAGCAGGCAGGCGCCGAGTCAGTCAAGGCCGCCAGGGAGAAATTAAAGCTGACTCAACAATCTGCAAAAAAAGAATGGGCGAACGCAAAGGAATCGGCAAAAAAGAAATACAACGAAACTTTGTCCCGGATGAGGATTGATTGAGGGCGGCCAGGCCGGAGAATCAAACAGGGATGGGTTTTAAAAAGGGCCGTCCCTTTTAATCTTCCATCCGGCCGTGAACCAGCTCCCGAGCTCAACATCATGTCATGTAATTCTGACTTTCCTGAGTATTTTTTACGCCTGATCAGGATGTAAATTAATCTTTCCGTACCCTCCTGCCTTGGAAAAAACCTTTCCCGGCTTAAGTGCTTTTCTTTCAATAAATCCGGATTCGGTTAATTGCAAAGGGTCGAAAAGGTATGTACCTTTGGCAAGCTGGCCTTATCAATCGTTTCCAAAACCTCATCTCCAATCCCCGCCGGCTGACTCATTGTCCGGATAAACCTTAGTGAATCCATGCCGCACCAATAAAATACCTGAAAGGAGGAGAAGGCCATGAGTACGGTAAAGTACTTGAAAAAAGTACCTTCAGCACTGATGATTATTATGTTTTTGGCGTTTTGCAGTCCGGGGCCGCCGGGTGCATCCGCCTCGGTCCTGGTCCCGCAGACCCCGCTTGCCGGGGCCGACATCCCGAAATTCCAGGACCCGCTGCCCGTGTTCGGACCGGCAGGCGCGATCCCGCGCGTTCAGACCAAGAAAAACCCGAATATCACGGTCACCATGGAACAGATATCCCAGCAGGTGCTGCCGGCCGGTTACGGAGCGACAAAGGTCTGGGCTTACAGGATAAATGACACATACACGAAGAGACTGCTCGGCCCGGCGCATTGGCCCGCCGTTACCGTTGAGAACCTGCGATATCATCCAACCAAAGTGAAATACGTCAACAATCTGCCGAGTTTTTCGACAAATCCGAACTCCATCCAGGGGTCGATCACTGTGGACCAGACACTCCACTGGGCCGATCCTTTGAACCTCATGTGCGCAATGAATATGTCTTATAACTGCACGACCGATCCGAATCATCCCTGCTGCCAGCCGTATACGGGCCCGGTGCCGGCGACAGTTCACCTGCACGGCGGCGAAGTGCACTCGATATACGACGGCGGCCCGGACAGCTGGTTCACACCCGGATTTGCGTACACGGGCACGAGTTTCGCGACAAACAATTACGTTTATCTCAATACCCAGGAGCCGGGGGCCCTCTGGTTCCATGATCACGCTCTGGGCATCACGCGCATCAATGTGTACAGCGGACTCGCAGCCTTTTACCTTTTAAGGGGGACTCCGGGGAAGGATGAACCGCAAAATCTTCCGAGCGGGACGAGAGAGATTGAGATCGCCATACAAGACCGCATGTTCGATACAAACGGCCAGTTGTTTTTCTCCGACGCCGGCATAAACCCTGATATGCACCCATTCTGGACCCCGGAGAATTTCGGGGACGTTATAGTCGTCAACGGGAAATCCTGGCCTTATCTCAACGTGAAAGCGCAACGATATCGCTTCCGCATTTTGAACGGCTCGAATGCGAGGTTCTACAATCTCAATTTCGGGGCGGCACAGGTCTGGCAGATAGGCTGGGAAGAAAATTATCTGGATTCGCCTGTCGCGGTCAGTTCGGTATTCATAGCCCCGGGAGAACGCGCCGATGTAATTGTAGATTTCGCACCAGCGGCGGGGACAACTTTCGCAGTCACCAATGATGCAAATGCCCCCTTCCCTGACGGAGATGCGCCGGACCCGGCGACCAACGGCCAGATCATTCAGTTCAGGGTCGGCCCGGCCCTTGCAACTATGGATACCACGTGCAACCCGGCCCTGGGCCAATGCGAGCGCCCGGTCCCGATTGTCCGGCTCGCACAGAACGGCTCCATAGCCCCGGGGGTAAGAATTCATAAAAAAAGACAGCTGACCCTCAATGAGATAATGGGAATGGGCGGTCCGTTGGAAATGCTGCTCAACAATACCAAATGGAACGGCATGATGTCTCCGGGCATTGCGCAGGACTTCGCAGCCACGAAGGGGATAAGCGAGCTTCCGGTAATGGGCGCGACAGAGGAATGGGAGATCATGAACCTGACTGCCGATACCCATCCCATTCACACTCATCTCGTCCAGTTCCAACTCCTTGACAGGCAGGCTTTTGACCCGGCGAGTTTCCAATCCGCTTATGACGCGGCTTTCCCGGGAGGCGCATATATCCCGGAATACGGGCCGCCAAACCCTTACCTTGAGCAGAATTCAGACAACGCCATTGGCGGGAACCCCTCTTTCAGCCAGCACCTTATGGGCGATGCAGTCCCTGCCTCTGAACTTGAATCGGGCTGGAAGGACACAATAAAGATGAACCCGCGCGAGGTGACCAGGATATTGGTCCGCTTCTCTCCCACCGATGTCCCGGTTTCGGGAGTCGGCCCGGGGAAAAACGCCTTCGAATTCGATCCAACCCGGGGCCCGGGATATGTCTGGCACTGCCATATTGTCGATCATGAGGACAATGAAATGATGCGTCCTTTCAAAATCATTAAACGCTGACTTCAACCCGGCGGCTTCGGTGAGAAAGCCGCCGGGTTTCCTTATCAGGGAGGCTGGAATGAAACCAGGGATCATTGCCGCAATCTGCCTTTCTTTGGCCCTTGCAGCATCATGCTGGGCCGGCGGGCAGCCGGATGTTAAAGACCAGGTATACAAAGACAGCTACAGCCTGGGCCACCAGTATGGCGAGCTTCTCAAGAAGCATGGATGGGAGATAAGCATCGAGGTCTTTGAGAGGGGGCTTCGGGACGGCTACAATGAAAAGCGCCCCGAAATGAGCCGGGAAGATATTTACAGGTCGATAATCGGGATAAGACAGAAAGTGACGGCAGCACGGATAAAAGAACACGAAAAAATATCCGCCGTCAATATGGAGGAAGGTCAGGCCTTTCTTGAAAAAAACAAGGCAAATGAGGGGGTGAGGATCCTGCCCAGCGGGCTGCAGTACGAGGTGCTCAGGCAGGGCAATGGCAGATCGCCTGGCGCAAACGACACTGTAATCACTAATTATCGCGGCACATTGATAAACGGCACAGAATTCGACAGCTCATATAAAAGGGGGAAACCGGAAACGTTCAGCCTTCAAAGCGTGATCCCGGCCTGGACGGAAGCCCTGCAGCTCATGCGCGAGGGGTCCAAATGGAAACTGTTTGTCCCGCCCGAGCTGGCCTACGGCGAGGCCGGAAAGGGCTCGCGCATACCTCCCAACAGCACACTCATCTTTGAAATAGAGCTCCTCTCCGTAAAGGACGGGGAAAAAGAAAACTTGGTTTCGGAAATATCAGAATAACGGCGCTAAGCCGGGTCATGGTGACGAGATGAAGACAATTACGAAGTTGGCTATAATTTCATTTTTGGGGGCGTGTTTATTCGCTGCAGCCGCTCACGCCGCGGCCCCGCGCCCGCCGTCCGATCTTAAACTGCAGGTGAAAGGCCAGGGGATTCTCCTTACCTGGAAGGCCTCGCCGGATGATCCGGGACAGGTGACCGGATACGAGGTAACTCGTGCGACTATAGCAAGCGGACCTTTCCGGCCGGTCGGGTTCGTCAGCAAAGGCATGACGATTTTTTACGACATGACAGCAAAACCGGAGAACATATATTTTTACAAAATCAGGTCGGTTGCGGGCGATCAGTTCTCAGACTATACCAGGCCCGTAACCGGGGAAATCCCGGGCATGTGAACGAATCAGACCTGAAAAGCTCTATTCCGGCCCGGTTTTGAAACGCCCGATAATCAGACCTCTTCTATACCCTTGTCCGGCCCCCGGCGGAAGGTCTTCCTGATGCGGACTTCATTTTCCGGCAGCTGCATGATCTCGACGTTCAACCGGTTCTTATCGATCTCGAGGATCGCATAGGTCAGGGGGCAGCCCCTCCCCTCGTAGCTGTTGAGGTGGCCGGGATTGATGAGGACCGTCCCGTTCCGGCGATGGATGCCGGCCAGGTGGGTATGGCCGAAGAGCATGATATCCACCTGGCTTGTTTCCAGGACCTCCTCCGGTTTGGGGTCTTCCCGCAGGTCGTTGTAATGGGACTCCGGCGTGTGGGTCAGGAATATCTTCCAGTTCTCAACCTTGATCAGCTTCCGGTTCTGGATATTTGAATCACGGTAATACGATTCATCCCAGGTCCCGGGCACCTGGATAAGCCTGAATCCCCTCTCCTCCAGGACGCGGGCGTCGTCAAAATAATCGCCCAGGTGGATAACATCCTGAATATTCAAGCCTTCCATGCAGCTCATGAACAATTCGATGGCCAGATCGTCTTCATGCGTATCGGAAAGCACTGCGATTCGTTTCATATGGCACTTCACCTTAGAAAATTCGACGCGGCACTATATGCAATGGGCTTTCGCCGAGTCAAGCGGAAAAAGGAGGCCCGTAAAGGCCCCGGTAAAAACGTTTAAACTTTTCCTGAAAATTACCGAATAGTAAATAAGTGATCAACTTAGGTTCACCGGACATAAAAAAATGCCCGGGATGGAGAGGTTTATGAAACTCGCGATCAACGACGATGAGAAAAAAATCTTAAAAACCGCAGCTGAAGAACTGATAGCCTGGGGAGAAAACGAAATGGCGAAGAGGATCGGGGCCGAATACCTCGACGAGGCCGCCGGCGAATTCCGCCGGGGCGAGCTGGAAAAGACCTCTCCCCAGAACTCCATCACGAGCGCCGCATTGTTTGCCGCAACCGGGGCGGGCCGCCGGCTGTGGTACCGGCTGATGAACAGTTCCGAGGATATTGTCATCGACGAGTACGACGTCCCGGTAATCAGCCAGGCAATATTTTATGCGATCAGCAAGGAACGGATTGCCGCGCGGGCGGACAGGTACGTCCATATCATGAAGGCAACCGACAGCGGGTCCGTCATAACGGACAAAGAGCGAAAAAAATGGAAGCGCAAGTACATAACTGATTTCAAGCCCCTGGCAAAGATCGGCTTCCATCTGGCCATGAAACTGCAGTGATACTGCAACCCGTCCACCGGTCTGGAATCTAATCAATTCTTTCTCATAAAATGAGGCTTCCCCTTATGGTCTGTTCCTTCCTAAAATACTAACTTGAGGGAAAACAATTTCAGGAGGCAAAAATGAATGGTTCCAGGCAGGAGGACCTTTCCAGGCTCCCCAGGCAGGGGTTTGAACTGATGTTCCAGGGGATGGACCTGTACAACCGCATGATCCGGTATTGGATGGATTCTGCAGAAATGTCGCTCAGGGGCAAACCCGATGATGCGGCCAAGAATATTTCCGATACTTATTCCAATGTTTTTCGCGAATCAATAAACCAGTTTTTCAAGCCGCTGCAATCCGTGGCAAATCCCTCCGAGCTGTTCCGCATATGGCAGAATTTCTTTTCCACTTCCCTGTTCGGGATGGTCCCGCAACAGATAGGGGTCAACAGGCTGACCGATTTTTCGAAGCTGCAGCAGGACCGGATCAACAAGCTCGCCAATTCCTGGATCGATTACCTGAGCAACATGGGCGAGGCCTACAATAAAAGCATCGAGGGCAAAGGAGACGGCCAGATAGTCCGGCAATCGCTCGACAAGTCTGAGTCCCTGCTTAACTCGTGGCTCTCTTTCGTAACAGAGGAAAGCCGGGACAGCTTCCGGGTGCTCAGGTCCTCAATAGAGGACCAGGTCGCAAAATCCCAGGAGCAGCAGACTCAGCAACAATGACCCGAATCGGGTCCGGATGGTGATTTGGGGGGAAGGGACGTTAAGTCCCTTCCAGGAAAATTGAAACAATATCTACATATTCCCCGAGCAGCTTGCGGCTGACCACAAAGATGTGGCCGGCATTGCGTTCGATAGTCCTGTTCAAGCCGCCGCGGGTGACCCCGATATTGCCATTCCGGGCCTGTCCCCATGTCTCGCTTGCCACGCAAGAACCGACGGGAGCTATCGGATCGCGCGACCCGCGGTAATCAAAGAGGACTACCCCGGCCTCCTTCAAAGCCCCCATATTGACGGGCTTTCCGTCAAGCCCGGGGTTTTTGGAGGGCATCGTGTATTTTCCCTCGAAAACCCGGTTTTCCAGGAAGAACCACGTTACCCATTCGTAGTGCGCCCTGGTCGGAAATTTAGTCCCGTGCGTTATCCAGTAAAGGAAGGGGGCGGAATCCCGTATATCGGACAGGTGAGTGGCCCGGAGGTAAAAACCCGCGTTGATATTGTACTGCACGCCGGGCTGGATCTCGTGCATTCCGGATTCTATTATTTGCGGCGGGATATTGGTATCGCCAAAGAGCTCCTGCATGAACCGGCCGTCGTACTGGCGGCGGATCACCCGGCGCATGGCCCGGTGGCCGCTTTTACCGTCGTCGAATTTCACCGGGGAGGCCATTAGCACCACTCGCTGGATGTCCATCTGCTCCCCGCGGCCCAGTCTCTCCTCCGCGCGCCTGGCCAGGTAGGGGAGAATCAGTGTCCCGGCCATGCAGTAGGCCATGACCTCGATGGCCCACCCCGGGTGCCTTGCCTTGACCAGGTCCAGGTACCGGTCGTGCAGTTCCTTTCCGTAAAAGTCCAGGCCGAGGCGGCTTTCTGCCGGGCCGGGCTCGCCGTGGTCAACGACGTAAACCGCATATCCCTTCTGAAGCATCTTTTGGATTATCGATTTGCCGTCCGCGAGGTCGAAGATTTCCGGCTTATTGATCAGGGGCGTGTTGACGTACAGGACGCGCCCGTTGGGCTGGACCCCCTCGGGCAGGAGATAATGCCTCAGCCGGCAGGTGTGTATTTCCGAACCGTCCACAATCCGGAACGGTGTGAAGCCTATAACGCCCCCTGTCGCCCGTTCTGCATAAGCCCTTATGTCAAACGCCCTCTCCTGGAACAGGTTTACGAAACGCGACCGGCCCAATTCCAGGTACGCCTCGAAAGGTTCGTCTTTTTTCCCCGACCTGAACGGCAGTTCGCCGCTTTCAGGGGGCTGCTCCGCCAGGACTATAAGCAGGTTCTTGAGGAGGTCTTTCATTGCCTTGAGCCGGGTCATTCCCAGGACGGGAGAGGCATACTCCAGGCGGGCGAAATTCTGCAGGTACCGGCCCAGGTGGGGGCTTTGCCGGAAATTCCTCGCCGCTTCGATATCAAAAGCGCCGTCGCGGATGAAGTTGCCGCACATGGACTGAAGGAGGTCAGCGTACTGGCCGCAGACCATATCATGGAACTCGCCGAAAGGGTCGGGGTGGTACCCCCGGAGCGACGCATCCCGGGCATATTGCCGGGTTGGGTTAATGAAATAGTTTTCCAGGAGATAGTTCTGGCCGAACGCCAGGACCTTGGGCAGGCCCTGCACAAAAGGGCTTAGCACCATGGACCTGAGCAGGTCCGAATACCTGAATACAGTCCTGACCTGTTCCCCTGTCATCCTGCTGATCCAGGGGATTGCCGTCCGGAATCCCTCGCGGTTGTCCGCCGGCGTCGGCGAGAAGGCATAAAGGACCTCCATGGGCTGGGCGCTCGCTAACATCGTTTCCCTCCGGTTTTATTTTGAATGTGAACGGGAGGCCAAAGCAGAACAGGATCAGGACACTTTTAGAATTAGTAAATGTGGCCGTGAAAGGCAAGTAGGATGGGGGAATAATACATTCCTTTAATACCTCCCCCTTTTCTAAAGGGGGGTTATATCGTGATCACCACCCCTTCTCCCACATGTCTTCATCGGTGTAAACCTTCTCTTCGGAGGCGGCCTCCTGGGCGTCTGCCTCGAAATCGCGCTGCCTGCGGGCGGCCTGCTCCCTGAGGTTTTCCCTGTACCATTCGTGGGCGACGATCATGGACATGACCTCGCTCGAACCCGTCCAAATGGAAGCCAGGCGCACATCCCGGTAAATCCGCTCGATGGGGAAGACGTTCGTATAGGCAATGCCCCCCATGACCTGCATCGCATTATGGACGGCCTTCTGGCAGGATTCGGTGATGAACTTCTTGCTTTCCGACACCATCCGGCGGACCCTGTTCATGTCAACCTTTTCATCCACGGCGCGCGCCGTCGCGTAGCCTAAAGCCCGCGCGGCATCGAGGAGGATGACCGCCTCGGCGATCTGGAAACTCACACCCTGGAAATTGTTGATCACCTGGCCGAACGCTTTCCTGCGGGACGTGTATTTTGTGGCGATGTCGAGCGCCGGGCGGGCCGCGCCGATGGTCATGAGCGCCGTCCCCAGCCTTTCCGGGACCATCATGGTGTTGAACACCTCGTAAGCGCCGTTCACCTTGCCGATCACGTTTTCTTTGGGTACTTTCACATCGCGGAACACGAGCCTGCCGGTCCCGCCGCCGCGGCAGCCGAGGAGCCCGTAAAGGTATTTTGTTTCCACCCCCGGCCCGCGGTCCACGATAAAGCAGGTCAGGGCATTCTGGGGTTTTGTCTTCGGGTCGAAATCGGTCCGCGCATAGACCAGGAAGAAGTCCGCCCCCTCCGCGCCCACGATGAAGCGCTTCTGGCCGTTGAGAAGGAAGTAATCGCCTTTGTCTTCGGCCCGGCTTGTCGCCCCGAAGAAGTCGGAGCCGCCGCGCGGCTCGGTCAGGCACTCGGCCGCGAATAAATCTCCCCTCAACAGGGGCTTTACATATCTTTCCTTCTGCGCGTCGGTCCCGTGCAGGATGACGGCGTCGCAGACCAGCTCCGCCCCGACCCCGAAAACGCAGGCAAACTCGTATCCCAGCGTCCCTATCTCCTCCATGACCACGCCAGTCGTTACCCAGTCCATGCCGCGCCCGCCCCACTGCCGCGGATAACGGCAGCCCATGAGATTGCGCCGGGCCGCCTCTTTGAGGAATTCCTTCGGGAACTTGATGCGGTCGGCGTCCATGTCGAGGACCATTTCCCGCGGCACCCATTTAACGAGATCGCGGGCCTCGTCCCTGATTTTCAATTGTTCTTTCGTGAGCAGATAATCGAACATGGCAAAATTCCTTTCAGCGCAGGAGATATGATCTTTTTAATTAAAACCGGGGACCATTTCAACAATGAAAAAAATATCCGGGATTGAATAAATAAGGGATGCCCCGATACACAACCTGCGGCGATTAATTAATAATAAATCAAAAAGGACGGCTGCGCATGCAATTTGCAGAATTCATCAGGAAGGTTTCCGAAAGGTCCGGAATAGACGAAAAAGAAGCCCGCAGGAGAACGCGGGCCGTGCTGAATACCCTTGGCGAGCGGCTGGGCAAATCGCTGCGCGACAAGCTCGCATCGGAGATCCCCCGAGAAATGAAGGAATTTGTCTTTGGCGACTGGGGAGAGAGGACAAACCGGTTCGACCTCGAGGATTTTTATACCAGGGTCGTTGCGAGGGCCGGTATTGGCTACACCGCCGCCGTGGAAGAGACCAGGTGCGTCCTGTCGCTCCTGAAAGAAAGCATCCCCCGGGGCGTCATGCACGATATCAGCGCAGAGCTTCCCGACGAATTCCAGGAATTATTCGGCAGAATGCCGGCAAGCGCTCTTTCGCCTACTGTTTCCGAAAAGGTCTGCCCGTCAGAAGAAGAAAGAAAATAGCCCAGGCTGCCCGGTTTGTAAGGCATACGGCAATACGCCCCCAAACCTCCACATTCCCCTCAACCATATGACAACGCGAAAATAAGGATAACCCTTATGGGAAAAAGCGCCTGTTTGTACAAGACTGTTTTTAGAAATTCCCCAGGGAGGGACTCAGATGAGAACTTATATTATTGTTCTGGCGGTAATTTGCTCTTTTCTTGCCCCCCCGCAATTGTTTGCCTGGGGGGACGACCTCGGCGAAATCGGGGCAAAGATTTTCTTCATGACAGACGCCCAGGTGAGGCAATACTACAAGGACAGGCTCGATAACCGCTCCGTAAAAGGCAGGGGCGCCATCCTCGACGTCGTGGGCGGGCCGGACACTTCCCAGTACACGGTTTTCGTGGACCTCGGAAACGGAGTCATTGCCAGTATGAAAAGCGAATCGATGGGCCTGAAAGAACTCCGCCTCCAGCAGACGGTGGATTTCTCAGGCACTTTGAACAAGGTCGAAAAATTTCAGGACATTGTTTCAGGAAGGGCTTACGTCTCCTTCACACTGAACAATGCATCCGTTTCCAAATATTGAAGCCTTTAGTCCACGATTTCTATTTTCCATTGGTCGCAGTCGTTTGCCTTGAAGACCATCTGGCACCCGTACAGCTCCTTGCTGCGTTCGGCAAAGCTGCAGTAGCCTTCGGCGGCGAGGCGCTCACGCGATTGGTATGTAAGCTCGCCGTCCGAGCAGTAGCGCTTCGGGACATGCACAACGATCTTCTTGCCCAACAGGCCCTTTCCCTCGAGCCTTATCGGGCATGAGGGCTTTACGGCCTGCTCCGGCTGGCTATTCCCGTTGCCGTTTTTCGGCTCCCTGCCGTGAAAATCCACCAGCTTGAACCCGTTGCGGCGGGAAACAAGCTGCATTTCCTTTTCCATTTGTTCTTTACTTGCTGCCATTTCTCCATCCCCATTCTTCGGGCTCGGGATCAAGGAATTGCCGGCCGTCGCTGAACTCATCGGGCCGTTCAATCCTTTCCGAGCGCTTCCGAAGCTCCCTCCTTTTTTTTGCCCGGAATACCCTCCGGAACCTTCTCCCGTTTCCGGGCGCGGCTGATAACAGGGACATTTCCGTCCCCCTGGAAGCAAAATCCATGATGCATTCCCCCCCTTTGCCTTGTTTAATATAAGGTAGTGGAGCGGGAGGATATACCATATTGTGGTATTAGTAAAGGTGATTTCGTACCATGTTATGACTATTGAAATGCCCGCCTTTACCTTAGTTTCAGGGAGGAAAAAGGCTTGACTCTCAAGGTACGTTGTAATATTGAGCACGCACCTGCTTACCCGGACCTGAAAAATGGAATACAGTCACGATTTTCCCGAGCTCCTCCCCGAAGTCCAGGCCGCCCTCCGGAAGCTCAAGAAGGAGCGGCGCCTCAGCGAGCTCGCCCGCAACATAGGTTTTTCGAAAAACAGGCTCACCGAGATCATGCACGGCAAGCGCAAGCTGACCCTCCATTATATAATCAAGCTTATGGAATCGGGCGTCCTGTCGGTCGACCGGATGTTCGGCAAACCCGTTGAGAGCCTGAGCCCCGCGAGCAGGGTCCTGGCTAAAAGGGTCTTGATCGATTCGCAAATTATTGATATTCTTGACAAAGAGATGCAGGAACTCCTCAAGGAGGCCATCGCCCAGAACAGGCTTGAAGACTGCAAGACAATCATTAAGGCCATCCTGAAAAAGTAAAATCCCCGGATATTTTAAAAGGCAACACAGCACCATAAAGTGGGATTTATGCGCATGCCCGATTTACCACAGGGAGATCTTTTACACCCTCTCCTCGCGGAAGAGGGCCGGGGTGAGGGGGAATACCTTTTTAATATCCATCACTGCACTCAGAATGATATGAACGTTTAACCATGGGACCTTCACTGCACGAAAAAATCAAAGGCTCAAGCCGCCGCATAAACGCCCGCTTACAGAGGGCGAGGGGCAGAGATCTGCCTTTTTTCCGAAAAGAGCTGAAGAACGTCTCCAGAATTTTCGAACGTCCCGGTGCCGACGAGGCAGCCGTGCTGGCCAGGCTGGAATACCTGGAGGATAAGCTCGCCGCCTCCATCCGGGAAAAAGAGGAAAGGAAAAAAACGCGGCCCAGGCTCGTCTATCCCGAATCTCTCCCGATCACCGCGCGCCGCAGGGATATAATTGAAGCAATCCGCGCAAACCAGGTGGTGATCATAACGGGCGAGACCGGATCGGGCAAGACCACCCAGATCCCGAAGATGTGCATCGAGGCCGGCCGGGGGGTTGAGGGAGCGATCGGCTGCACCCAGCCCCGGCGGATCGCCGCGATCAGCGTTGCCAACCGGGTAGCCGAGGAAATGGACGAGCCCCTGGGCCGCTCGGTCGGCTACAAAATCAGGTTCGATGAAAAGTCGGGGAAAGACCCCTGGCTGAAGGTCATGACAGACGGGATCTTCCTCATGGAGCTCCACTCCGACCCGCAGTTGCGCAGGTACGACACGATAATCATCGACGAGGCGCACGAGAGGAGCCTGAATATCGATTTCAGCCTCGGCATCCTCCGCAACCTTCTCCCGCGCCGCCGCGACCTGAAACTGATCATCACTTCCGCCACCCTGGATTCCGAAAAATTCTCCCGCGCCTTCGGCAACGCGCCGATCATCGAGGTTTCCGGAAGGCTGTTCCCCGTCGAGGTCCGCTACGAACCGCTCGAGTCGGAGCAGGAGGACTCCTATATCGAAGCGGCCGTGAAAGCAGTGGACGAGCTCTGCCGGGAAAGCGCGGGCGGCGATATCCTGATATTCATGCCCACGGAGCAGGACATCAACGAGACATGCGAAATCCTGGAAGGCAGAAAAGAAAAACATACGGTGATGCCCCTCTACTCGCGGCTTGCCTGGGCGGACCAGCGCCGGATATTCTCGGGGGGAAGCGGCAGGAAAATCGTCGTCGCCACCAATATCGCCGAGACCTCGATCACGATCCCCGGAATAAAATACGTGATCGACACGGGGCTTGCCCGCATCTCCCGCTACAATCCAAGGTCGAGGTCAACGAGCCTGCCCGTAACGGAAATCTCGAGGAGCAGCGCCGACCAGAGGAAGGGCCGCTGCGGCCGCGTACGCAACGGCGTGTGCGTGCGGCTCTATTCGGAAGATGATTATAACGGCAGGCCCCTGTTCACCAGCCCGGAAATCCTGCGCTCCAATCTGGCCGAGGTTATATTGAAAATGCTGGCGCTCGATCTGGGCGATATCCCATCATTTCCTTTCGTCGACCCGCCGTCGCCCGGCGGGATAAAGGACGGCCTGGCGCTCCTGCAGGAGCTCGGGGCGGTCCGGCCCAAAAATGTCAAAGCAGAAACTTCCGAATTCCTGCTGGCGGACAAGGGCAGGAAGATGTCGCGCCTGCCGATCGATCCCCGGCTCTCGCGCGTTCTCATAGAAGCGGAAAAGCAAGGTTGTTTGGAAGAAGCGGCCGTCATCTGCGCCTCGCTCGCCACCCAGGACCCGCGCGAGTGGTCGCTGGAAAAAGAGACCGAAGCCCGGCAGGCCCATGCCCGCCTGAACAACCCGTCATCCGACTTCATCGGCATCCTCGATTTATGGAAACTTTACCATACGAAAGCCCTGGAGCTTAAATCGCGCAGCCGGCTGAGAAGATTCTGCCGCGAAAATTTCCTCTCGTTCCGGCGCATCAAGGAATGGACGGATGTCTATAACCAGCTCATCTCGATCCTCTCCGACGAGGGGTTCAGCGGAAGAGATTCAAGGCGCCTGCCTGCCTCGCCCCGGCTGCTGCTCGAAGACCCCGGCAAAGATTTCAAAGCATTCTATGAAAGGCTGCACAAGGCCGTCCTGAGCGGCTTCCTTTCCAACATAGCCGTGAAAAAGGAAAAGAACATGTACACGGCGGCGAAGGGCAAGGAGATAATGCTTTTTCCGGGTTCGGGGCTGTTCAACCGCGGCGGGAACTGGATAGTCTGCGCCGAGGCGATCGAGACTTCGCGCATGTTCGCGAGGACGGCCGCGAACATTGAATGCGACTGGATCGAAGATGCGGGGAAGCACCTGTGCCGTTACGCATACAGCGAAGCGCGATGGGACCGCAAGCGCGGGGAAGTTGTTGCAGTTGAAAAAGTCACGCTTTACGGCCTGACTATCGTCGCCGGCAGGAGGGTGTCATACGGAAGGATAAACGCGGCGGAAGCTGCGGAAATTTTTATCCGGAGCGCGCTCGTGGAGGGCGATATTGACGGCGCGTTCCCGTTCCTGGAATACAACCGCGGGCTCATCAGAAAGTTTTCGGAAATGGAGGATAAACTGCGCAGGCGGGACATCGTGGCCGGCGAGGACGCGCTTGCCGCCTTTTACAAGGAGCGGCTTCCCGGGATTTACGATATCAGGACGCTGCGCAAGATGATCAAAGAGGACGGCAATTCTTTCCTGCAGATGACCGACGCCGACGTATCGCGCTACCTGCCCGATGAGACGGAACTGGCGCAATTGCCCGACTCCGTCCAGTCCGGAGGAGGCCGGATTTCCCTTTCCTACGCCTTCCGGCCGGGCGACGCCGTGGACGGTGTGACTGTACGCATCCCGCTCAAGCAGATCTACTCGGTCAATCCCGGGGACCCGGACAGGTTCGTGCCGGGCCTTATCCGTGAAAAAATAACCGCCCTCCTCAAGGGTCTGCCGAAGGAATTCAGGAAGAAGCTGGTGCCGCTCCCCAATACGGTGGACGCCGTAGTTGCCGATATCGAGACGGCAAAAGGGCCGCTGCTTTCCTCTCTGGCGAACTGCCTGGCGCAGAAGTTCGGGGTCAATGTGCCGGCATCGGCATGGCCCGCCGAGTCCCTTCCCGACCACCTCAGGATGCGGTTTGCAATAACGGATTCACAGGGGCGCGAACTTGCGGCGGGGCGCGACCTTCAATCGGTCCGCAATTCAGTGACGGCGGAAGGCCGGTCGCGCGCGCTGGAAAGCGCCAGGGCGAAATGGGAGAGGACCGGGATAGCAAAATGGGATTTGGGGGATATCCCGCAGAGCATCGAAATCGATGGGCCTGGAGGAGGCGCCGCGTTTCCGGCCCTGGAAAAAAGCGCCGATTCGGTGAACCTCAGGATCTTCACCAATGCCGCCCAAGCCCGCGAGTCGCACCGCGAGGGAGTGGCCCAGCTGTTGTCGCTTCATTTCTCCAAAGAGCTTAGACAGGCTTTCCGGGCATTCTTCCAGAAAGAGGAAAAAACGCGCAGCCGCCCGGGGCAGCTGAAACTCGAAAGTGCGGTCCTGCTGAGACTGCGGCGCATCCTCTTTGAAAAGCCGGTGCGGACCGAAAAGGAATTCCAGGAGTTGACATCGGAAACGGGGCCCCGGATCTATCCGACCCTCCGGAATATCGTCCGGGAGATCAGCCCGGTCCTGCAGGCGGGCCGCGAGTTGCTGGCAAAATTCAGGGAACTCGAAAAATCCAATTCGGCCAACAAGTCGGCAAAGGATTTCATTGCGGAGCTCCGGGCGGATTTTGATTCACTGCTTTCCGAGGAGTTCATCGTCAATTATGAGCCCGCAATGCCGGAGCACATGCCGCGGCACTTGAAGGCGCTGCAGATGCGCGCCGAAAGAGGATTGCACCACCTCGACAAGGACCGCCTGAAATCGGAAAGGCTCGTGAAATACACCGGGCGGCTGCGCGGTTTCGAAAAAGAAATTACATTTTCAACGTCCGCCGAAAAAAAGCAGGCCGTCAGGGATTTTGCATGGATGATCGAGGAATACAAGGTTTCCCTTTTTGCCCCCGAGCTGAAAACAGCCTTCCCGGTTTCCCCCAAACGCCTCGACGAAAAAATCTCGGAAATCGAGATGATGGTGTGAGCTCAAAATCTCCCTCTCCCCGGTGGGAGAGGGAGTAAGAAAGAATCTCTTAACCCTCTCCTGTGAGGGGGCATAATGTTTCAGCAAAACGGAATAATCTTCCTGCATTTATCGATGAGCGCGTCGAGGTAGACGGACTTCATCTGGCGGCTGGCGAGCGCCTGCTTGAGGGGCGGCAATCTCAGGATGGCTCCCAGGATGGCGGCCATCGCGCGGTGGCTGTGAAATGCCTGGTTATCGAAAATCAGGTTCTGCAATTTTCCCCGTTCAATTGCCATCGCCACAGTTTTGTGGACCGAATTTATGGGGGTTATGACCCTCTGCCGCCGCTGGTGCATGCGCATGGCCTTGCGCGCGCAAACGGTCGCGCACAGGCCGCAGCCGAGGCAAAGCTCTTCTGTTACTTTCGCCCTCGGCTTTGCCTTTTTATTTTCCTGATCTATACCGTCATCCCCCGCGCTTTCGAAATCTAGGAGCTCGATGGAATTAACGGGGCAGGCATTTGCGCATTTGCCGCAGCCCACGCACCTGTCCTCATCCACCCGCGCCTGGAGATTCGTGGTATGCACCGGGCGGAGGATACCGAAGCGCTGCGCGGCAAGCATGGCCTCGCAGCAGCACTTGCAGCAGTTGCAGATGAAGTTGACCTTTTCGCGGACGTTTTCGCCGAACTGCACGAGCCTGTTCTCATAGGCGCTGTCCAGCAATTCCAGGCATTCCGCAGCATCAACGGGGCGGACGATCTTGTGTTTTATAAGGGAGGCCGCAACGTCGTTGAAGCTCATGCAGATATTCATGGGCGCCTTGCAGGCCCGGCCCAGATGGGACATCTTGTGCCGGCAGTAGCAGTCGGCGATCCCGATATGGCTCGCAGTTTTTATGATATGGGAGGCCTTCTCATAATCAAGCACCTGCAGCGCGTTTTGCGACGTGATGACAGGCTCGTGCACAAGCATTCTTCCCATCTGCGTCTCGCCGGTTACGAACAGCTCCCTGATGAAATCTTCCTCGACATTGATGTACTGGTAATAAAGCTCGCTCAGGAGCTTCTGGTCGATGTCGCTGCGGACGCGCATCATCGAGAATTCAAAAAAACCCGCCATGGGGGGAGGGAGTACATATTTCTGTTTTCCACCGTCTTCCATGTCCAGGAGAATTCCCCGCGCTGCGAGTGAATTCAGAACGGCGCGCGCCTCCGGCAGCTTCATTTTCCAGGCCCGGCTCGCCCTTTCGGCTGTGAAAGGCCTCAGGGGCAGAAGGGTGAGCAGCGACGCCTCTTTCTCGTCAAATAAAATTTTGAAAATCCTGAAAAGGAGTTCAGAAGGCGGGGCGCCCTGGGGGAATTTGTTAAGCCTCTCGGTCAATCTCAGATAACTGTTCTTCAGACTTGCATGAGACATATATATTCTCTTCTGCCCCATATACGCGAAACCCCGTTTTGCTTCGAGAAAACGGGGTTTCGCAGTTTAAAGATTTGAGTCTGAGGCGCGGGGTTTATTTTTTCTTTGCGGTTTTTTTAACTGCTTTCTTAACCGGTTTCTTCGCGGCTTTCTTCGCAACCTTCTTGGCAGCCGGTTTGGCTGCGGCTTTCGCGGCTGCTTTCTTCGGAGCAGCTTTCGCTCTGGGCTTGGCAGCTTTCTTCGCCGCTTTCGGTTTGGCCGCCTTCTTCACTTTAGCTGTCGCCTTTGCCTTGGCCGGCGCCTTCGCGGCTGCAACCGCTGCCTTCCTTGCTTTATTCG
>JBDKTK010000015.1:0-2959 GCA_039680225.1 Syntrophaceae bacterium | reverse complement strand
TGGTGCGAAATGAAGGCCCGCGAGGGCTGGAGCAGGGAGCAGTTGATCGAGTACCAGGGCATGCAGCTGGCCCGCCTCGTCCGGCACGCCTGCGCCAAGTCTCCTTTTTACCGCGAGCTTTATAAAGGGATCGATCTCGGCGGGCCCATCAGGCTGCAGGACCTGCCCATAGTCACGAAAAAAAGCATCATGGAGAATTTTGACCGGGTCGTCACCGACCCGAAAGTCAATCTCGCCTCTTTATACACCCACATCGATAATATCAAGGAAGACCAGCTCTACGCCGGCGAATACCGGGTCTTGACCACCGCCGGGACCAGCGGTTTCAAGGGTGTGTTCCTTTACGACGACTTTACATGGAGCACGCTGCTGGCAGCCGTCATGAGGGTCGGCAGTTTCATGGGCATCTCGCCCCTGAGGCCGTTGCGGATAACCGCGATCGGCGGGTCCAGTCCCGTTCACCTGAGCTTCAGGCGAGCCGAAGCAATGGATTTCGGCCTTCACAAGGTGCAGCGCCTGGTCGTGACGAGCCCCGTCGAGCAGCTTGTCGCCGATATGAACAGCTTTCAGCCGCATTACATTCATGCCTATCCGTCGATAGCCACGCTCCTTGCGGAAGAGCAGCTTGAAGGCAGGCTCAGGATAGAGCCGGAATTCCTGCTGACGGGGGCCGAACTTGTCACGGAAGCCATGCGCGACACCATCCGCAGGGCGTGGGGCATAACGCCGTTCGAATCGTACAGCTCAACGGAGGGCATGCTGGCCGCCGAGTGCGACCGCCACCGGGGACTCCACATATTTGAAGACCTCCTGACGGCCGAGGTCGTGGACGCGGAGTACCGCCCGGTCCCCGACGGCGCGCCCGGGTCAAAAATACTCCTGACGAATTTTGTCCAGTACAGGGAGCCGCTCATCCGCTATGAAATTTCCGACATGATAACAATCGATCCCGAACCGTGCGGCTGCGGGCGCCCGTTCCGGCTGATCAAGACGATTTTCGGCCGCCACGATGACGTCTTTTACCTGGAGGGGCTTTCCGGCGAGCCCGTGCCCTTCCATCCCATGAACTTCCATTTCTTCCTGACCACTTTCCCGGGCATTAAACAGTACCGTGTCATTTTGGGAGATGATGATATCACTATCGTTATCGTCCCCCGGGGCGAGTGGGGCGGGGCGGATGAAGAGGAGCTCAGGCAGATATTCATCAAAAAGTTTGCGGAGATGAAAATCAAACCGCCTGCCCTCCGCGTCAGAAGGGTCGATTCCATCAAGAGGGACGACAGGTTCATGGGGAAACTCGTTGTAATCGAGAAGGGGCAGAAGGGGCCGGCCTCAAAATAATTGCCGCAAATGGATTTCCTCTTTCATTATGAAAGGAGTTGTCAATGATCGGTATCATGCATTTGATCGCCCTGGTTGCCGGCATTGTCGTGCTTTTGTTGATCAGAAAAAGGTACCCCGGGATCAGCTCAAAAGAGCTGGCGATAATCATTTTCCTCTATATCATCCTCGTGTTCCTCTTCACGGAGCCTGTCGTAAACTTTTTTAAGACTATGATGAGCTGATGAAAAAAGAAAGGCAGGGCGTCTCAGCCCTGCCTTTTATTTACAAATCCTCTTTTTAACCGGTTCTAAAACTTTCTCCTGGCGCCCGCAATTCCAACAAGGCCCAGCCCAAGGAGCAGCATTGTGGCGGGTTCGGGTACCTGATCGTGAAGCACTATTGACGTTTCGATCATCAGGTTGGATTCAGTCGTGTGGCGTTCCGCAAAGAAGAAATCGAAGTTGTATTCATTTCCTGCAGTCAATCCCAAAGTATCCAGGTTCACAGTCCTGCTTAACGCGCTATGGATTCCACCCAGGTCGATAACGAGTTGATTGTTGATGAACACCCAGACGTCATCGTCGCCCGTAAAGCTGAAGGTCTGTCCTGCCTGATAGGTGAAGTTGGAATGGATTTCGTATGTGAAATGGTAATTGTGTCCGGGTATGCCGGTATTGAGCAACTGTCCGTCGATCGGGAAAAAGGACGTGCTTGAATAAGTGTAAACACTCGGATGCGCTACGGAGTTGGTCAAGGTAATCGAGAACGGCACCGAGTTTGCTGTGCCGTGATACCACTGATAAAAGTTCGTCGCGCCATGAACCGAACCATATGTGGCGGTCCCGTGGGCATAAACCGGCTTGCCGTCGGCACCCAGAGTGGTTTCCACAATACCCGTTACCAATCCCCCTATGTATGCCTCAAAATCGTTATTGGTCTGCGGCGTAAAATCCCTGACCGTCCCGGTCAGCGAGATGGTGTCGGCGAATGCCGCCGGACAGAAAGCCAGCATTCCCAAAAGTATTGTAATTATCGCGATTTTTTTCATGGCCCCTCCTGTGCCCTTATAATTTGCATACTATATAGCAAGAATGGTGCCACATGCTAACAGCTTGATTTTATTAGGCATGGCCAAAACGCCATGTCGCCGGCTGTAAAGAATCCCGACATCAAGACTGGAAGGCCGCTCAAATCCCGGGGCTTTTTGATAAAGGACGCATAAATATCGCTTGAATATAACAATAAATCATAAATTCTTTACAGGAACCGGCTGCTTGAAGCTTTCAAAGCGGCTTTAATCACAAGAAAGGCCCTGTAAAGTGTCGGAACAGTTTACATTTTCCATATAAATCGCTGATTGCTTTTTGTCCGGTTTCAGACTCCTTCGCAATATCTTGAAGTATTTCAAAGGCATACCAGCAAGAAGCTGCATTAGCACAACTCTTGCACAATGACCTTATCAAAGACAAATTTGGGAGGAGAATCCCGTGAGAAAGACTTTCTTTGCATTATTAGTTTTATCGATGCTGATTTTTGTACCGGGAGCGTATGCAGACTGGATCAGCTGGACGGCAGCCGGGAACAATGGAGGGGAATTCTGGGATAATTACTCTTCCGACGGCAGTCATTTTGCAAA
>JBDKTK010000014.1:0-6408 GCA_039680225.1 Syntrophaceae bacterium | reverse complement strand
GGGGACGAAGGATGCAAAGGTCTACCTTGTGAGCCCGGAAACGGCGGCCGCCGCAGCGCTTGCCGGCGGCATAACAGACCCCCGCAACCTGGGGATAAAATATCCGGAGATCGTCGAACCGGCGCGTTTCAGGACGGACGATTCCATGATCATTCCTCCCGAAAAGAATGAGAAGGCCCGGAGCGGCGTCCGGATCCGCCGCGGGCCGAACATCGGCGATCCCCCGGTATGCCTGCCGTTGCCGGAAAAAATCGACGGAGAGGCGGCGATCAAGGTCGGCGACAATATAACCACCGACCATATCATCCCGGCCGGGGAGCGGATGAAATACAGGTCGAACATCGACAGGTACTCCGATTTCGTTTTCGAAATCGTCGATCCTGGTTTTGCCGCGCGGGCCCGGAGTATCAAGGCCGGATCGAAACAGGGGATCATCGTCGGCGGACTTTCGTACGGCCAGGGTTCTTCCCGCGAGCATGCCGCGATCTGCCCGATGCACCTGGGGATACGGGCAGTCATAGCCAAATCCTTCGAGAGGATCCATGCGACGAACCTCGTCAATTTCGGCATTGTCCCGCTGGTCTTCACGGATGATGCGGATTACGACGGCATATCCGCCGGCGACAGGCTGGAGGTCCCGGAAATCAGGGACCTCATAAAGAAAGGCGAACCCCTGCTGGTTGTGAACGCGAGCCGGGGCAACACATTCAAGGTCAAATACAATCTTTCGGAAAGGCAGAAGTCAATCCTGCTGGCCGGAGGCGCGATAAACACAGTGCAAGCGAAAGGGCAAAAATAACAAGGATGAAATACAGACTGCGCACCCCCCTGGTGGAAATGGACGGGGACGAGATGACCCGGGTCATGTGGAAGATGGTGAAAGAAAAACTCCTCTTCCCCTTCCTGGACATGGACCTGGAATACTATGACCTGCATGTGAAGCGCCGGGACGACACTGACGACCGGGTGACCGTGGATGCCGCCAACGCAATCAGGAAATACGGCGTCGGCGTCAAGTGCGCGACGATAACCCCCAATGCGGACAGGGTGGAGGAATACAAGCTCAAGCAGCAGTGGAAAAGCCCCAATGGCACGATCCGGGCCATCCTAGACGGCACCGTGTTCCGCAAGCCGATAATGGTGAAAAACATAAAGCCGTTTGTCACGAACTGGAAAAAGCCCATTGCAATCGGCAGGCATGCTTACGGCGATATTTACAGCGGCGCCGAAATGCGCGTGACGGAGCCTGGAATTGCGGAAATAGTGTTCACCCCGGCAAAAGGCGGCGCGCCTGTCCGCCGGACCATCCATGATTTCAGCGGCCCCGGGATAGTCCTCGGCATGCATAATACCGACGAATCAATCCTGAGTTTCGCGAGGGCGTGTTTCCGGTTCGCCCTGGATGAAAAAATCGACGTCTGGTTCAGCACCAAGGACACCGTCTCCAAAACTTATGACGCGCATTTCCGGAAAATCTTCGACGAGGAATTCGAGCGCAACTGGAAGAAAGAATTTGAAAAGGCATCGATAACATACTTTTTCACCTTGATCGACGACGCCGCAGCCAGGATAATAAGGTCGGAAGGCGGGATCCTCTGGGCCCTCAAGAATTACGACGGCGACGTCATGTCGGACCTCATCGCGTCAGGTTGCGGGAGCCTCGCCATGATGACGTCCGTGCTGGTCTCCCCGCACGGGTTCTTCGAATACGAGGCGGCCCACGGCACGGTCCAGAAACATTATTACAATTACCTGAAAGGCCAGCCGACCTCGACCAACTCGATGGCGCTGATCTTTGCCTGGACGGGCGCCCTGCGCAAGAGGGGCGAGCTGGACGGGACGCCGGAGATAGTTGATTTTGCCGGCAGGCTCGAAAGGGCCGCGCTGGACACGGTTGAGAAGGGTGCCATGACGGGCGACCTCCTGCTGGTCGCCGTACCCGCCCCCGGCAACCGCAAGCTGGGCACGGAGGAGTTCATTGACGCCATAGCCGCGGAGCTCGAAAGGAATCTCCAGCGGCTGTTGAAGTGAATGGTTTTTTAAAAACGTAAAATGGAAACCGCTCTGCCTGATATCAAGAACATGACCCTGGAGGAAATAGAGGAGTTTATTTCCGGGCTGGGAAAGCAGAAATACCGGGCCAGGCAGCTGATGAAATGGATTTACCAGGCCGGGGCGGCCGATTTCACGTCAATGACCGACCTGTCCAGGGATTTCCGCGCGGAGCTTGCCCGAAAGGCGCGCATCAGCCCGCTCCGGATTGAAGAAATCCAGAGCTCCCGGGACGGCACCCGGAAAATACTCTTCAGGCTCGAAGACGGCGAGTTCATCGAGAGCGTGATCATCCCCGGCAGGCATGACCGGACACTCTGCATTTCAACGCAGGCCGGCTGCCGCATGGGCTGCATGTTCTGTCTCACCGGGAAAACGGCGTTCCGGCGCAACCTCCTCCCCGCGGAAATAACCGGCCAGATCATCGAGGCGAAGTTCCGCGTCCCCGAAGGCGAAGAAATAGACAACATTGTCCTGATGGGCATGGGAGAGCCGCTCGACAATTATGACAACGTCCTCAAGGCCGTCAGGATCATTACTGCAGAATTCGGATTGGCAATCTCGCCGCGGAAAATCACCCTTTCCACGTGCGGGCTCCCGGACAGGATCATCAGGCTCGGGCTTGACATTCCCGTCAATCTTGCTATTTCCCTGAACGCGCCCGACGACCTGACGCGCAGCGAGATCATGCCGGTAAACAGGAAGCATCCGCTGGCTGAGCTGATCAGGGCGTGCCGCGACTATTCCATGCCGAAGCGCCGCAGGATCACCTTTGAATATATCCTCATGGCGGGTGTGAACGATTCCCGGCAGAGCGCCGAGAAGCTTGCGAAGCTGCTCCGGGGGGTGCGCTGCAAGCTCAACCTGATTGCGTTCAACGAATATCCGGGGGCGCCGTTCAAAACGCCTGCGGCGGAAGCGATCGAGGAATTCCGGAACGTCCTGATAAAGCACGGCTATACCGCCATACTCCGGAAGAGCAAGGGGAGCGACATCCTGGCGGCCTGCGGCCAGCTGAGCGGCAGGCGGACGGTACAATACAATACAAACCATTAACTATGTCATCCTGAGCGAAGCGAAGGATCTGTCTTTTTTAAAATCAGATCCTTCGGTCGCAAGCACCCGGGATGATATTGATGATCGCATTTACATTGGAGATACTCTCATGACCGACCCGCGACTCGTAACGGCAATGTCCCGACCCGATTTCTATCCGCACCGCCCCGCGTCCGTTGAACTCATCCAGACGCACATATCCTATGTGTTCATCGCCGGCGACCTTGTCTACAAGGTCAAGAAGGCCGTCGACTTCGGGTTCCTGGATTTCACCACGCTCGCAAAGCGCCGGGAGAACTGCCTCAAGGAGGTGTCCCTCAACCGGCGGCTCGCCCCGGAAGCTTACCTGGGCGTTGAGGAAATAAGCGAGGGAGCAAACGGGGCGCTTGTCCTCGGCGCCGGCCGGAAGGTCGTTGAATATGCGGTCAAGATGATCAAGCTCCCGGAAGACAGGATGCTGGTGAACCTGCTTTCGGAAAAGAAAATCGGACCGGAACAGATGGGCGCCATTGCCCGGAAGGTCAGCGATTTCCACTCGCATGCCGGGACGGGAGCGGACATCGACCGTTTCGGCAGCCTGGAAACAATCAAGAAAAACCACGACGAGAACTTCGAGCAGACCCGGAGCTTTATCGGCCGCACTATCGCGCGGGAGCAGTACGATTTCATCAGGGCTTATATTTACAAATTCCTGCGGTCGAAAAAAGATTTGCTGGACAAGAGGGTTGCGGGCCGGCACATCCGCGACTGCCACGGGGACCTTCATGCCGAGCATGTCTGCCTGGCCGACAGCATAATCATTTACGACTGCATAGAGTTCAACGACAGGTTCCGGTATTCGGACACCGCAGCCGATGTCGCCTTCCTCGCGATGGACCTGGATTTCCGCGGATACCCGGAATTTTCGCGGGAGTTCGTGGATGCATACCTTAAGCATTCCGGCGACAGCGACGTGAGGAAGCTGCTCCCGTTATACCAGTGCTACTACGCATATGTCAGGGGAAAAGTGATCGGCTTCCGGCTCAACGACCCGGACATCGGAGCGGCCGAAAAAAAATCGGCGAGGCTGACGGCGCGCAGATATTTCGACCTGGCCGCAAAATACGCGGCCATCCCGGAGAAACCGGTTCTAATCATCACAACCGGCCTCATGGGCTCGGGCAAGAGCGTCCTGGCCCGGAACCTGGGCGCGGTCCTGAACGCCAGGGTGATCAGGACGGACGTCCTGCGGAAGGAGATCCTGGATATCCGGCCCGAAGAGAGGCGCCTCGAAAAATTCGGGGAAGGCATCTATTCGGAAGAGATGTCCGCGCGGACTTACGGGAAGGCTTTTGAAAAAGCACAGTCCATCCTCGCAGGGGGCCGCTCTGTAATCATAGACGCCTCATTCAAGAGAAATGATGCAAGGCTCAGGGCCGCTGATGTGGCCCGGGAGACCGGCAGCGGGTTCTTTGCCTTCCAGTGCGAGTGCACAAGCGCAACCGTTCACGAACGGCTCGACAGGAGAATAAAAAATTCGCGGGATGCCTCGGACGGCAGGTGGGAACTGTTCGAACAGCAGAAAAGGGATTACGAGAAGGTTTCGGGGCTCCCCGGGGGAAGGCACATCCTTATAGATACCTGCGGGACACAGAGCCAGTCGCTGTACCAGGCGCTATCCGGGATGCTGCTCCTTAATTCCTGACTTCCATCCCGTGGTACTCGGTCCCGGCCTTCTTTTTACCGCCGGCGAGCTTTTCCTCTTTTTCCATTTCGGCCAGGCGCTTTTTGGATTCGTTGATAAAATATGCCGTTTTGTAATCAAGGCCGAGGTTGGCGTACTCCCGGGTAATCAGCTCGAACCTCTTCAGGGCCGCCCTGTACCTGCTGGTTTTGAAATAGAACTCCCCGACATAGAATTCGTGCTCCGCCAGCCTCCGCTTGCATTCCCGCAAGGCCTTCTCCGCCATAACGCTGAACTTGTTCTCCGGGAAGCGCGAGATGAGTTTCTCGAATTCCTTTTTTGCCCTGATCGTCTCCGTCTGGTCCCTGTCAATTGAACTCATCTGCTCAAAGTGGCAAATCCCTATCTGGTACATGGCATAGGGGATATTGCTGTTGGTGGGATGCAGGTTGATGAAATCCGAGTAGTTCGCCTCGGCGTCCCCGTATTTCTTGTCGCTGTAATAGGAATCCGCGATCCCGATTTCGGCAAGGAGGGCATACTGGCTCAGGGGATGCTCTTCCTTAAGCGCCTGGAAGACCTCAACGGCCTTCAGGTAATCGTTCTTCTGATAAAATGTAACGCCCTCCTGGTAAAGGGTCTCGGGCTTTGAGCGGCTGTAGTCGGGGGCTTTCCCCCATTTGTTCCACAACCCGCAGCCTCCCAGGAGGGAAAATAAAAGCAGCAGGCCGATAATCCTGAAAATTGTTTTTGATCTCATTAAACCTAAAAGCCCTTCTTCAACAGGTCTTCAATGCGTTCCCGGGAGACAACACCGGCCAGCGTCCCGATGACCTTCCCGCCTTTAAAGTATTTCAATGTCGGTATGCCCATGATGCCCAGCTTCGCTGCGGTCCCGGCGCTGTCGTCAAGATTCATCAGGACGAATTTCGCCTTGGACGCATATTCTTCCGCCAGTTCGTCGACAATCGGACCGATTGCCCTGCATGCCCCTCACCAGGGCGCCCAGAAATCAACTAGGACCGGCACATCCGCTTTGAGCACCTCGGTTTCGAAGGTGCCGTCGTTGACTGCCATTGCTGCGTCCGCCATGTCTACCTCCCGTTCAGAGTTCGCTGGAATATGCCATATACTTTCAGACACTGTCAATCACAGATTAGGTATAACTTAGCATGGATCAGGCATGCTTTGGGACATCCCAATTTCATACGCGCCGTTTGTCCGTTAATTGCGAGCGTTTTTTTGACTTCGACCTGTGAATCTGATAAGCATTGCCATCCCAATCGGATGGAAAACGCATGGGCCTGCTGGGAATTATATCCGGAACCATTCTCCTTCGTGATTTCGAGGGCGAGTTCAATGAAGATTTGTTCGAGACGCCTTTCGGGACGGCCCGGGTGCTCGTCGGCAGGAAGTTCGCCTGCATCGCCCGCCACGGGACGGACAAAACCCGTCCGATCCTCCCCCATTTGATCAACCATCCCGCCAATCTCAGCGCATTCAAGCAGATCGGCGTCGGTGAAATTATAGCCGTAAACTCGACCGGCTCCCTGAAAAAAGGCCTGGAACCGGGAATGCTGGCCGTGCCCGGCGACTTCATGTCTTTTTCGGCGACCCCGACCATCTGCCGCGAGGGA
>JBDKTK010000013.1:0-8266 GCA_039680225.1 Syntrophaceae bacterium | reverse complement strand
CCCTGAGGTCGGGGTCGTGGAGGCGGCCTTCGTCCTCGACAGGGAGCAGGGGAAAGCGCTCCATGAACATGCGGGCGAAGATTCCCGTCCCCGTTTTCGAAAATGTCCCCGTTCCGGTATAGACCCTTACCCTTTCCATGCCGCTGGAAGGGGAGCCGCTCTTGAAAACGAAACCGTTCAGGCCCTCTTTCTCCAGCTCGGCGACGCGGCGGTTTGCCCACCGGGTCAGTTTTTCCGTGAAATCGGTCCCGGTCCTGGTCCCGACGAGGCGCAGGGAACCCTCCGCCCCGGCCAAATGCATGGCTTCGCGCGGAACGCCCAGTCCCGCCTCGAATTCCGGGCAGACCGGCACGAAATCAACATACTTTCCCAACGTGTCGCGCAGGAAAGTATCGAGCTTATGGCCTCCGTCGTAGCGGACCTTTTCGCCAAGCAGGCACGAACTGATACCGAGACGTATTTTCTCCAGAGGGTCACCCATTGTTCGATCCTAAAGGAAATAAACGGAAAAAACAACAAGGTCCTTCAATCATTCCATGTATTTAGATAATGTTTTCCCCCATTGAAAAATCAGGACCGGCTGTGGGGAAAATCAGGATAGCCTCTATAGCCCGCGCTTCCCCTGCCGGAGATAATCAGACCAAATTTTTCATCAAGGAGGTAGGTATTATGACGAGATTGAATTGGCTTGACTGGATCGCGATAGCGCTGATCATCATCGGCGGCATAAACTGGGGGCTCATAGGTTTTTTCCGGTTTGACCTTGTGGCGGCAATATTGGGCGACATGTCGGCGCTCTCCCGGATTATCTATGCCCTGGTCGGGATAGCCGCCCTGGTCTTCCTGGTCTGGATGGTGCCCCGGCTGGCCCGCAGCAGGGAGGCGGAGCCCCGGGAAATCAGGAGGACCCCGTAGAATCAGGTGAATTTTTGCAGAAAACCGCTGATGCGCCCCAGGCCCTCTTCCCAGCGGGGCAGCGCCAGGAACGAGCCGCGGGCCGCCATGCTCATTTCCCGGAGCATGTTCCTGTCGTTATGCAGGGCGAGCAAGTGCCGGGCGAGGCCTTCATGATCGCCCGGCATAATGAGAAAACCGTTCCTTCCGTGTTCAATGATTTGCGGCACCGCCCCGCAGGGGCAACCGATGGCGGGCAGGCCGAACCCCATGGCTTCGGCGTAGATCATCCCGTAGCCTTCGCAACTGGAAGGCACGGCCAGCACGTGGCTGTCCTGCAGCACATCCGCCAGACCTTCTTTCAGCGGCCCCAGAAAATCCACGTAACCGGCGAGATTTCCTTCCCTCACGCTTTTCCTGATCCCGGCGGCGTATGCCGGATTGAAGCCCGCATCTCCCGCGACCGCAAGCCGCCAACTGCCGGCAGGCATTTGTTTCAAGGCAGCGATAAGCGTATGGAGCCCTTTGCGGGGGATAATATTTGCTCCGAAGACTATCTTTAACGGCCCGGGGCCCGTGGACTTGTCCCTGACCATGTCCGGATCAAAACCATTGCGGAAACGGTCGCAGCCCGGGGGCGAGATGATATAAGATTTTCCCGAGGCGACGCGGAGCTTTCGGACGGATTCCAGAGTGGAGCTGCTATTGAAGACAAAGCCGTCTACGCCTGTAAGATAGAGAGCTTCAAAAACGGCGGCCCGCAGTTTTTCCCGGAGGGGCTGCTCTTCGCTGCAGCGCAGGTGATGGACAATCGAGACCACCGGGATGTTGAGCTTCCGCATGCGGCGGTTCAGAAGCGAGAGCAGCGGATGGGCAAGCTCGTCCTGCAGGAGCAGGTCCGGTTTGTCTCTCTCCAGTTCGGGGATCACCTCGGCGGCAATGTTTCCGTATTCGAGGATTGACCGGGCATAATCAATCCAGGGCAGGGATATTACCCGGACATGATCTCCATGGGCCCGGAGGTGTTCGACAACCTTCCTGTCATAGAGGAACCCCCCGGAATTCATCTCGACGCTGCCGTAGATAAGAAATGCGATTCGCATAAATTCGAGCGATTTTAAGAAAAGACACGTCACTCCCGCGCAGGCGGGAGCCCGGGGAAAAAGAACTGCATTCGTCCCTGCGAAAGCAGGGATCAAGCCGGGAATGGCGAGAGGAAGAAATTCAAACTGGATCGCCTTGAACAAACATATTACAGATCAGTCTGATTCATCCTTCCAGCGCTGAATTCTCGATCCGGAACGCGGCCCAAGCCGTCGGGCTTTCCCAGATCTTGATTTGCATGGACTTCAGATTGCCCGGCCTGATCCGCCCTTTGATGTCATTGCAAAGCACCCTGGCCAGGTTTTCCATGCTGGGATTCACGCCCTTGAGGTCCGGCAGGTTGTTCAGGAACTGGTCCTGGTATTTGCCCAGCGAGGCCTCCACCGCATGCTTGAGCTCGACGATGTCGAACACGTAACCTTTCCTGTCCAGGCCCTCTCCTTCCAGCCTGGCCTCGACCATGTAATCATGAGAGTGCGGCTCTCGTTCCCCGGGCGGGCCGTCCGGGATATAATGCCTCGCGATAAAATGCCTTTTCAACCCGATCTCGTACATTTGAGCCCCCTTAGGTTAATAGGTAAGGATAACTCCGATTGCCCCGCCTGGATCGTCCAGGGCCCCGTACGCTTTCTGAGCGTCGCGGAAGGGGAATTTGTGGGTGATAAGCCGGTCCGTATCCGTAGATTTCAGCATTTTCCATGCTTCCCTGATGCGGCGCTGCGTCGACCACCGGCCTGTAAGCGCCGGCGCCAGGCTGCTCACCTGGCTCGAGATGATCTGGATCCTCTTGCGGTGGAACTCGCCGCCGAACCCCGAATAGCCGTCCCTTGTGCCGTACCAGGAACCGATTACGATCCTCCCGCCGAACCCGGTGCAAGAGACTGCCTGGCCGAGTGTTTCCGGCCTTCCGGAGAGTTCGTAAACGAGGTCTGCCGCTGCAATGCAGCATTCCGCGGGATGGCTGCTCAAGGTTGCCCCGAGGCGCAGGGACTCTGCGCGGCGCCCCGGCAAAGGGTCCAGTGTGAAGAGGCGCGCCAGGGGGAACCTGGCAATGACCGCGGTAAGGAGGAGCCCGATCAGGCCCTGCCCGAATATGGCGACCTCTTCCCCAAGGAGGGGCGCGCCGTCAAGGGCCAGGTTCACGGCAGTTTCCATGAAGGGCAGAAGGCAGGCCTTTTCGGGGGGAATTCCCCTGGGTACCGGCATCAGCTCCTCGGGGCGGGCAAGGAAACACGTCTCGTGGGGATTGAGGCAGACAACATCGAGCCCTTCCCATTTTTTCAGTTCCGCGGGGGCGCCTTTCACCGTTCCGGCGCAGGCGTACCCGTACTTGAAAGGATACTCGAATTTGCCGGGCAGGGCGCAGAGCGCGCTGTCGACAGTCATTTCGGAAGGCGCTTCCCCCCTGAAAATCAGGCTTTCGGTCCCGGGGCTGATGGCGCTGGCCCGCGTCTCAACGAGGAGCCGGCCGGGCCCGGCCTTGCCCGGGTCTTCCTCCCGGACTTCCACTTTACGGATGCCTGTAAAATAAAGGGAATACCGCTTCATTATTTTTTCCTTCAGGTCCAGGACGGCGTCCCGATGACGATTACGTCCTTCCCCAGGACCTCCTGGTGGACGTCCATCAATTTTGGCAGCTTCAGGGATTGCCTGTTCCAACCGGTTTCGAAAGCTCTCACCCCGCCGATCAGGACGGGAGCTATTGTAATTATGAACTGGTCGATGAACCTGGACGCCAGGAAGCTCGTGATCACCTGCGCCCCGCCTTCGACGAGCACCGACCTGATCCCGAGCTCCTTGAGCCGGGCCAGCACCTGGCAGATCTCTATCTTCCCGTTCGAGACCGGGCCTGAATGGGCCATGCGGAAAATTTTAGCCCCGGCATTTTCCAGGATGCGCATCCTGGCGGAATCGGCCTCCGGCAGCGTGAATATCCACGGCGGCCTGGCGGGGCGCTCGAGCATGCGGGAGAACATGGGGAAACGCAGGCGGCTGTCCAGGACCACCGGCTGCGGACTTTCCCCGGGCGAGTACCTGACGGTCAGCGCCGGGTTGTCGGCCAGGACGGTCCCGATGCCCACCATGACGGCATTGTGAGCGGCCCTGAGGGAATGCGTCATCGACCGGGACTGCTCGCCGCTCAAGGCGAGGGGGTGATCGTGGAATTCCGCGATGCTGCCGTCCAGGCTCTGGGCATAACTCACAGTGACAAAAGGCCGGTCCCGGAGCCCCTGCATGCCCGACTGGAGCCTCCGCCCGACCATCTCCATAAGTTGATCGCTCAAGATCTCTCCCGGTTAAAACGTGATGGGCAGTTCCAGCGTTATCCGGTCTATCCCGTTGCCCTTGCGTGCCGAGACCGGCACTTTCAGCATGATCCTCTTGATAAAGCAAAGTTCCTCGCGGCAGCAGTAGACAAGCGATTCCGCATCGAGCAGGGATTCGCCTTCGGATACATCGAGGTTTACCGTCAGCGGCAACTTCGCGCCGCTGAAAGACTTCGCGGGTTCACCCTCAACCCGCACGGCCCCGGAAGGGGACGCCAGCGTGAAGGAATTGGGCGCGTCCTCGATTATTTTCAAGTCGGATGCCAGGCTCATTTTCACAACCAGTTCGACCCTGCCCGGCTCCACCGCCTGCTGCTGGTAATTCCTGATCTCTCCGGGATAAGCCGGCAAATCCAGGCGCTCTTTCATCAGCTGGCCTCCGCCGGGAAAATTTGAGATTTCAGATTTCAGATTGGGAATGCAGAGTGAATCACTTGAAATCTGAAATTCCCGGTATGCTTTTCCCCAACTCGTCGATTTGCTCTCATCGCATGCTGGCGTGTTCCATCTGCAGCAGCCGCGATATGGCCTCTTCCGGGACGGGGTTCCGGAACAGCAGGCGCTCTTCGCGGCGGGACTGCCGCGCATCGTCCCGGTAAATGATCCCGATGGGGATTTTGTCGTCCCGGATTTCCGCCGTCCTCATGGCCTCGTAGCGGTCCAGGGTCGGACCTACCTTGTACACGCGCTGGCGGTAAAAGCCGTAGGTGTTTATTTTATTGAAACTGACGCAGGGCTGGAAGATGTCCACGACGGACGTGCCTTTGAAAAGGATGGCGCTCCTGATCACTTCCTTCAGATGGGGCATATCAGCGGAGAAGGCGCGGGCAACGAACGGCGCTCCTGCGGCTATCGCCAGCGCCAGCGGGTTCAGGGGGGCGTTGGGGTTCCCGCCCGGGTCGAGGTTGTTGCGAACCCCGATGTCCGTTGTCGGGGCGCTCTGGCCCTTGGTCAGTCCGTAAACTTTATTGTCGCAGGTCAGGATCGTGATATCGAGGTTCCTGCGGATCGTGTGGATGAAATGGTTGCCGCCCTCGCCGTAATTGCAGCCGTCCCCGGAAACCGCGATGACCGTCAAATCGGGGCGGGCCAGCTTGATCCCGACCGCCGGGGGCAGGGCCCGGCCGTGCAGGCCGTTGAAGTAGCTTACGTCCTGAAGATAGTGGGGCAGCTTGGCTGCCTGGCCGATCCCCGAGGTAAATACGATTTTTCCCCGGGGGACCGGAAGCTCTCCGATCAGCTCGTTGAGGGTATTGGCAATTCCGAAATTCCCGCATCCGGGGCACCACGCCGTGTCATTAGGGGTTATCATCTGCTTTCCTCCATTATCTTTTCCGCCGCCCTGCAAATCTCGTCCACGGTGAAGCAGGTGCCGTCGTATTTTAAAATCCGGTCCGGTACCTCAAGCCCGAGTTCCCTCTTGAGCAACTGCGCAAACTGCCCGGTGGAATTGTTTTCGACCGCAATCAGTTTTTTCCCGCCAAGGTTGTAACTCGAGACCATTTCGGGAGTCAGCGGGTACACCTGGCGGAAATGGAGCGCTGCCGCAGTCTTGCTCTTTTCGGCGAGCTTTTCCCTGGCCTCCTTGACGATCATCTTGTTGGAGCCCCAGCAGATCAGGAAGGTGCCGGCGTCCGCCGGGCCGAAAAGAGTGGGCATCAGGGCGTCCCGCTTCAGGGATTCGAGCTTTTTCATCCTCTTGTCGACCATTCTTGTGCGCAGGCTGAAATCCTCCGTAATGCGGCCGTGCTCGTCATGTTCGTCCGAATCCACATGAACGGCCGCTTTCCCCAGCCCCGGATAGGTCAGGGGCGATATGCCGCTTTCCGTCAGGCTGTAGCGCCTGTATTCGGGCCCGTAACTCTTGTATTCGCGGCTGTGCATTTCCACGGGGATGGTTTCCTCCGCGATCTGGATGGAATCCGCGAAATACTGGTCGGTGAGAATGAAAACGGGCACCTGGCACTTGTCCGCGAGATCAAAGCTCGTTGACGCGATTGATATGGCCTCGTCAATAGAACCGGGTGCAAAGATTGCCCGGGGGAATTCGCCATGCCCGGAATGGAGCACGAAGAAAAGATCGCCCTGTTCCGTGCGGGTCGGCAGGCCCGTCGAGGGGCCCGGCCTCTGGCCGTCTATGATGACGACGGGCGTCTCCGTCATGCCGGCCAGGGACACGCCCTCCTGCATGAGGGCGAAACCGCCGCCCGATGTCGCGACCATGGAACGCAGCCCGGCATATGACGCGCCGAGCGCCATGTTGATAGCGGAGATTTCATCTTCCGCCTGCTCGAAATGTACCGGCAGGTCCTGGGCCGCTCTTGTGAAATACATCATTATTGATGTGGAAGGCGTCATGGGGTAGGCCGCCATGAACTGGCAGCCGCCAAGTATCGCCCCGAGTGCCAGGGCCTGGTTGGCGTCGAATTTGTAATGGACGGGATTTGCCCGGGGGGTCACGGGGTAGCGGCCGGCGATGCCCCATTTCTTCGCGAATTGGGCGCCGGCCCGGATGCGCTCCAGCAGGTCCTGGTCTGTTACCGCGTTGACAAAATGTTCTATGCCGCAGCCTATCACGGACAGGACGATCCCGGCGATTATGGGATTGCTGTCGACAACGTCGCCGAACTGCTCTTTTGCCGCTTTCTCGACTTCGTCGATCCGGGCCCTGGAAATGAAGATCCCCCCCGGGGCCAGGTCTTTCCCGTGCTGCTTTTCCGTGTTGTCATCCAGGGCGGTTATGAATTCCCAGGTGTTGTCCCGCAGGGCATTCACCGCGTGGTCGGCAATCCGGAACATGTGAAAATTGTGCCCGCCCCTGATCCTGGACATGTAATTCTTGGTGGCAAAAAAATGAAAATTAAGGCGGGAAAGGATGTCGACCAGAATGTTCTCAACAGTGGCAAGGCCCATTCCGGCTTCGCCGCCTATCAGCAGGTTGCATTCCATACCATTAACCTTTCCAAATTCTTCCTCTCCCGCCGGGGGAGAGGATTTTAGGGGTGAGGGGGCTCAACGAATTTCAAATTTAAAATTCCAGATTTGAATTACTCGGATGAGCACGAATAGACCGGGCCCGGCCTGCCCGCTTCGCGGGCCGGTCAGCAGCCTGAGACAACAATGGTTGCAAGGACAATCAGAACCGCAGCCAGAAAGATTTTCCTGAACATTCTCCGAACCTCCTGCACTTTATTGGATTAAAATGTTAGCACAACAGAAACGGGTCAGGAATTTTTTTTCAGGATGACAAGGAAAAGTTTTCGGGGAAGCTCCCCCTCTTCGAATTCGCTGATATTGATCAGATCAAATCCCGCCGCGATCCGTTCGATTAGACCCTGATCAAAAAAATGAACAATGAACCCGTCGTTTTCAAAGCGGTTATCCCCATGGCTGATCCCCTGGCCATAATGGGGGTCTCCCGTGTGGCGGACCGTCAGGATGTTCAGGCCCCCGGGTTTCAGGACGCGCCGGATTTCTTTTGTCAGTGCTACGAGCTGTCCGGTAGTGAAGTCCATGCAATAGAGCATGTGGGAATAGCAGCTTTCAAGGGAATTGTCCCCGAACGGGAGCGGTAAACGGACATCATGGGTGATGGTTTCTATCCTGTCCTCTAGACCGTCTTCAATTGCTTTCAGGCGGATACGGTCCACTGCCTCTTGCGAGTAATCCAGGCAGATCACCCGGAGACCGCGCCCGGCAAAAAAAAGCGCATCCCTGCCCTGGCCGGCCCCGAGTTCCAGGACGCCGGCCACCCCTTCCTTTGCAAGGCAGCGCAGGGCCTGTTCGGCGGCATAACTGGGAGCGGTCCCGAAAAATTCCGGGTCGAGCGAGAATGATTCATTCCAATGAAGCTGCTGTCTGTCTTCCATGAAAATATGATATATCATAACCATCCGCGAAACATAAATCATGATCTAAAGGAAGGAAGCCGCCATGGGCCC
>JBDKTK010000012.1:0-6764 GCA_039680225.1 Syntrophaceae bacterium | reverse complement strand
CACCAATACTTTATTGATCTGAATCGTTTCAGCCCCTGCCCATAAACTCGATTACGCGCCTGTTCACTATATCTGGACGGTCGTAAAATAAAGCATGACCAGCCCCGGGCACGATCTCAACGCGCGCATTCGGGATGAGCCGCCTGGCCTTTGCGGCAACTTTATCAGGATCATAGATGACTTCCCGGTCGCCGATCAGGATCAGCGTCGGCGTCCTGATGCTCCGGAGTTCACTGTCTTTGAATACCCACGGTTTTCGCGGGCGCAGTTTATAATGTTGCAGGGCGAGGGCAAGGCAGTCGATCAGCAGATCATCCAGCGGGGATGTGAAGGCCGCTTCGGTGGCGCTGAGCCGCTGCAGGAGCCTGCGCACCCTGTCCCTGTCCGGGAACATAATCGCAGGCAAGAAGAAAAGCAGGAAGCCGAGCATGCGGGGCCGGGCCAGGCCCCATCCCGGGCACATCGCAATTACCCGGTCGACCCGGCCGGGTGCAAGCAGGGCGGAAGCCAGCGCGATCCCGCCTCCCCAGGATATGCCGCCTATGTTTGAGCTCTTGAGTCCGAGTCCTTCGAGCGTGTCTGCAACCCAATCGGCGCAATCGGAGGGCCGGCCCAGGTCACGGATGGGAAAGCTTTTGCCCGGATCGCCCATGATGTCCGGGGCGTAGATCCGGAAATGGGGCGCCAGCTCAGCGATGCAGGATATCCACATGAGAGCGCAGTTCATGCCGCCGTGCAGGAGTATGAGCGGCGGGGCGTCCGCATTGCCGCAGGCGATCACGTGCGTCTCGCCGAAGCGCGTCCGGACCATGCGGGTCTCGTAAGGGATCGGCCAGGAAGCCAATACCCTGTCGTAAGCCGCGGCCACCGCCGCATAACCTTCGGGTGATTTGTATACGGACGGGTATCCGAGTGTTTGCGGCATGTTCACAATATCAATACCCCCGCGCCGTGCCTTCCCTGCGCGGGTCGGCGGCGCCGAAGCGCGTGCCTTTTTTCTGGTCGACGAGGATGCTGGTGGCCGCGCCCATCGGATCGCCCATGACGACCTTGTGCCCCATCTGCCCAAGGATGCGGACCGTATCGGGGCTGATCCCCTTCTCGATGCGCAGTTCGTCCGGGAGCCACTCGTTGTGGACCTTCGGCGCGTTGACGGCCTCCTGGATGTTCATGTCGAAGTCGGTCACGTTGACGATGACCTGCACGATCGTCGAGATGATCCGCGAGCTTCCGGGGCTGCCGGTCACGATGAAAGGCCTGCCGTTTTTCATAACTATCGTGGGCGCCATCCCGGTCGTCATCCGCTTGTTCGGGGCGATCGCGTTGGCCTCGCCTTCGATGGGCCCGCCGGGGTCGGCCGCACCGGGATGGATGTTGAAATTATCCATTTCGTTGTTGAGCAGGAACCCCGCGCCGTCCACGACAATGCCGCTGCCGAAATTGCCGTTGAGGGTGAACGTGCAGGAGACCGCGTTCCCCTCGCGGTCCACGACGGAGAAGTGCGTCGTCGATTCCTTTTCATAGCCGGGCGCGTTCCCCGGCCGGATCTGCACCGACGGCGTGGCCCTGCCGGGATTGATGGACTTTCGCAGGTCCTGCGCGTAAGCCTTTGATGTGAGCCCCGCGGCCGGGACCTTCACCATGCCGGGGTCGCCGGCGTATCGGGCCGCATCGGCCAGGGCCCGTTTCATCGCTTCGGACAGGAGATGAATTGCGGCGGCGGAATTGTGCCCGCAGGCTCTCAGGTCGTAGCCTTCCAGGATATTGAGGATCTCGATTACGGACGTCCCGCCGAAGCTGGGCGGCTGCATTGTGAATATGTCGTAACCGCGATATGAGCCCTGGAGAGGCTTGCGGAAGAACGGCGCGTATGCGGCCAGGTCCTCTTTCGTGAGGATGCCGCCGTTGGCCTTCACCTGGTCCGCGATCTTCTCCGCAATGCTCCCTTTGTAAAAGGCGTCGGGCCCCCTGCGGGCGAGCTCTCTCAAGGTCCGCGCGAGGTCTTTCTGGATGAACATATCGCCCGCTTCGTAGGGAACGCCGCCGGGCTTGAAAAAGATTTTTACGGTTGAGGGGTACGCTTTCAGGATCTGCTCGTAGCTCTTCATATCGGCGGCCTGCATCTCGTTGAGCATGTATCCGTCTTCAGCGAGCCGGATGGCGGGGATGAGCGCCCGGGCGAAAGAGATCGTGCCATATCTTTTGAGCGCGGCCGCGAGCCCGGCCACGGTGCCCGGCACCGCGACGGCCAGATAGCTGAACCTGCTGAGCCTCTGGTCGGATTTGCCGTCGGGCCCTATGTACATTTCGCGCGAAGCCCCGGCAGGCGCCTTCTGCCAGAAATCGAGGGAGGTGATTTCTTTTTTCTTTGCCGAATAGATCAGCATGAATCCGCCGCCGCCGATGTTGCCCGCGCGCGGCAGTGTTACAGCCATGACGAAAGCGGCCGTCACGGCGGCGTCGACCGCGTTGCCGCCCCTTCTCAGGACGTAGAGCCCGGCGCGCGTCGCGAGGTCCTGGCCGGTAACGACCATTGCCCTGCTGCCGGACACGGGCGATATGAGCGGCTTTAAATCCGCCTGTGCCGCACCGCAGGGGACGAGCGCCAGGGCCGAAATGATAAATGCAATCAGTGTTACAGGCGGGCGGTTTTTTCGGAACATTTTAACCCCGGATTTATTGACAAATTCGGGCGGCGCCCGGGGGCGCTGCTGCTTCTTGGAAGAATGCCGTTAGTTTCAATCCTGGCTGAAAGCCCGGCCGGAAGTCCCATCCAAAATAGGGGAAATACCGTTACATGTCAAGCCATTGTGCCTTTTTGTTTGACAAGGTTCAGCAACAATGTATATCTAAACCCATCTGCATGGCGCAGTCTCTTTTGGAAATCCGGCTTTGGAATAATAGAACGCAGGAGAATCAAAATGAAGCATCCCCGTTTGAAATTCTTTTTGCTCATTGGGCTTCTCATCATTTTTGTTGCGCCGCAAATTGTACTGGCCGCCAACGGCGAGGCCCTTTACCACCAGGCGGTCAAGCTGGAAATAAATTCAGACCTTCTCAAGGCCCCGGCAAAATATACGGAGGCCAGGGAGCAGCTCCTGAAGGAAGGCAATGCCAGGCTTGCCGACAAGTGCCGGTTCGCCCTGATGCGCATCGAGATGATAACAATGAATTATCCCTATACGGAAAGAGGGGTCAGGGACATAATTAAAGCGAAATACCCCCGGATGCCGGCCAAAAGGATTGATGAAGTAATCAAGGAAGACCGCCTCCCGAATCTGATCATAAGCGGCGAGCGTTACTATTTCAGCGGGTTCACCGACACGCTCAATCACCTCTATGCCGATTTCCGGGCCGGCGGGTCAGGAGCGCCGCGGCGGACTGCCGACCTGGCGGAGGCCTTTGAGCCGTACCTTTCCCGGAAAAATGAAATGCCCCCGGGACGGACGCTCGCCAACCCGGTCACGTACGTAGCTGAAGGCCGGGTCGTGTATCCGCGTTCCAGGCTGGCCGCGAGCGGGCTGCTGAAAGTCTGGCTGCCCCTGCCGCTGGTCACGGCCGCCCAGCCCGGCGTGGAGATAATCTCCCTTTATCCTGAAAAGTACATCAAGTACCCCGTCCGTATGGACGGCGATATCGGGCTCGCCTACATGGAAATTCCCATGGAGGATATCAAGGAAGACCTGAAGATCGGTCTCAAGGTAAAGTTCAAGCGTTACGAAGAGCGCTTCAACATCGATCCCGCAAGCGTGGGCAGTTATGATACCGGGAGCGGCCTTTACAGGCGCTACACGGCCCCGAGCCGCAATATCGCAATCACTCCCAAGATAAAGGCCCAGGCGCAAAAACTTGCGGGAAAGGAGACAAACCCTTACCTGGTCGCAAAAAAGTTTTACGAGCATATAGTGTATGATCTGGATTACAGCGCCATGCCGCATGAGGCGATGGATGCGATGAACATTCCCGAATCCGTCTACATCAACGAGCACGGCTACGGCGACAGCGGCTCGCAGAGCATGTATTTTGCCGCCCTTTGCCGTTCCGTGGGAATACCGGCGCGGGCTTCGGCAGGCTGGCAGCTCTTCCCCTTCAGCAAGGGCGCCTGCAGTCCCCATTTCTGGGCCCAGGTTTACCTGCCTAATTACGGCTGGGTGCCTGTCGACACCTCGGCCGGTCAGATGATCAAGTATACTGATGCAAACAGGGATTTAAAAAAGGATTTCGTCGAATACTTCTTCTCCAAGATGGACCCGGACCGTTACCTGGTCCAGATCGATGTGGACATACCTCTCATTCCCAAGCCGGATGAGCCGGTGGGATTTTCCATGGCGCTCCAGACCCCGGCGGGGCAATCCAGCGCCCTGGAAAGGAGCCCGGCTTTCATCCTGATCGGCGATTGGAAGATGACTGTCCGGCAGAAGTAATAAAAAACGGGCCCTGTAATTTCACAAGGCCCGTTTTGTTTTCTTTTGCTTTCTCCACCAAAGGGGATCAGGATATCTTCAGCCGCTTCAGTTTTTCGACGAGCGTCGTCCTGTTGAGCTTCAGCAGCTTTGCCGCGCTTTTCTTCGCGCCGCCGGTCTTCTCGAGGGCCCGGGTGAGGAGGTCAGTTTCAAAACTGGTGATCAGCTCCTTGAAATCAAGCCCTTCCTCGGGGATATCAATCCTGCCTGTCATGATGTCCTTCATTTCCCGCCGCAGGATCTTCTCCGGGAGGTCCGATATCTCGATGTCCCCTTCCTCTTTCATGACCACGAGCATTTCTATCAGGTTCTCGAGTTCCCTGACATTTCCCGGCCAGGAATATTTTATAAAGCTGTCCATGACTTCCGGGACGATCTTCCTGATGTTTTTCTTTTTGGATTTGTTGAATTTCGTCAGGAAGAAATTCGCCAGGATAGGGATGTCGGATTTGCGCTTGCGCAGCGCCGGAATGTAAATCGGGATGACGTTGATCCGGTAAAAGAGGTCCTCCCGGAACCTTTTCTCTTCGACGGCCTTTTCGAGGTCCTGGTTGGTGGCGGCGATTATCCGGACGTCGACATTGATCGACTTGATCCCGCCGATCCTCTCAAATTGCCTCTCCTGCAATACCCTCAGGACCTTTACCTGGAGGGCCGGGCTCATATCGGCGATCTCGTCGAGGAAAATTGTCCCGCCGTGGGCCATTTCGAAGCGGCCTATCCTGCTGCTGATGGCCCCGGTGAAGGCGCCCTTCTCATGCCCGAAGAGCTCGCTTTCCAGCAGGTCCTCGGGGATGGCGCCGCAGTTGACCGCCACCAGCGGGAAGTTGCTGCGGTCGCTGTTGAAATGGATGGCCTTGGCGACCAGTTCCTTGCCCGTCCCGCTGTCGCCGTAGACGATCACTGTGCTGTCGGAGTTCGCGACCTTCCTCACGGTGTCGAAAACCTTCTTCATGGGCTCGCTGTACCCGACGATGTTGCCGAAATCGTATTTTTTGCGCAGGTGGCTCTTGAGCGCGAGGTTCTCGTCGCGCAGTTTCGTATAGGAGAGCGCCCTGCTGATCGTGAGCTCCACCAGCTCTTCGTTGAGCGGTTTGGTAATATAATCGAACGCCCCGAGCTTCATGGCCTCGACGGCCGTGTCTATCGTCCCGTAGCCCGTTACGATAATCACGATATTGTCGGGGTTCATTTCCATCAGGAACTCCAGCAGCTGCAGGCCGTCGATGACCGGCATCTTGAGGTCCGAAATAATTATGTCGAATTTCTCTTCCATGGCGGCGTCCATGGCCCGTTTGCCGTTCTCGACGGCCTTGATCTCGTAGCCTTTGCTGGAGAGCAATTCGACGATGTTCTGCCTGCTCAGGTCGTGGTCTTCAGCGATGAGGATTTTGGGGTTTTTCATTTTATTGACACTATCAAAATTTTGACGCAAATGTGACAAAAAAAAAGCAAACAGTCAATAGATTTCTTTAGCAAACAAACGGGAAGAGGCCCCGAAGCGCCGACCGGCGGGGACTGCGGGGACTTATCGGGAAAATCCTCATCGCATTATCAGGAAAGGGAACAATAGCCTTTGAGGCTGTTTTCACCTAACCTGTAACCGGAACGATTGCAGGAAACGCCGGGGGGATCCGGGTGTAAAGGAAACCGATGAAAGACATGGACGCGGAGGACGAAAGGCGCAAGGAAGAGGTCCGGCATTCCTGGGACATTTCTTTCCTGAGGTTCGGGACCCTTGGCTTCATGGTCATGGTCCCCGCCCTGATCGGGGCGATACTGGGCGCGCTCCTGGACGCGGCGGCCCCCGGTCCGTTCTCGTGGACCCTGGCGCTCATAGTCCTGGGCGCCGCCGGCGGAGTTTTTCTTTCCTGGTCGTGGATGGCAAAGGAAATAAAGCACAGCAATGAAATAAAGTAATCACCCGGAGGCGATCTTTTTGAAGGCTTCCGGAGTGATGATGCTTTCGAGCTGTTTTTGCGGGGGGGAACCGTTGTCCATCTTTAAAAGGATGATGCTTATCCTGCGGTTCCGGGGATTCTCGGGGTCTTCCCTGATCAGGAGTTCCTGGTCGGAATAGCCCACCACCCGGGCAATCCGGGTAGGTTCGATCCCGTTTGCCTCGAGTTCCCGCCTCGCGGCCGAAGCCCTCGATGTGGACAATTCCCAGTTCGTGATCTGTTCACCCCGGAACGGGACGGAATCCGTGTGGCCCTCCACCACGATTTTGTTATTTGTATCCTTTATGTTTTCCGCAAGCAGGGCCAGTATCTCTTTGGCCTTCTGGGTGGGTTGGGCGCT
>JBDKTK010000011.1:0-4571 GCA_039680225.1 Syntrophaceae bacterium | reverse complement strand
GCGGCAGCTGCCAGAGCGGGGCGATGGTCAGGCTCAGGTCGTCTCCCAGCTTGCCTTTCGCGGCGTCCTCGAGGGCGTTTTCCGCAATATCCACCATATTGATTTTATAATTGCCGTGCTCGCGGATCGCCACAACGGCCCTTCCTGTGCCGGAGCCGTATTCATTTATGACCTGGCCGGGCTTAACGTAATTGCAGAACAGGGGGACCAAGCGCTCCCCAGGCGATCCGAGCCTGTATTTGCCCTGGCCTTTGGGATCCCAAACATTTTCAAACCGTTTTTTCCATTCCATTGCGAGACTATCCATGTACATTAATCTCCTCTTTAAATTTAGAAATATGCTTGATCATGAGAAAGCCACTCCTGTGTTGGTCCGCCTAAAAAACGGCGGGTCCATCCGGACATTGATCTGACTTTTCCCTGCAGCTTGGGGGCATGTACTTCCCATCCCCTGCTGAATTGTTTGTTGTAATCGATTCCTTTCGCGTTCTGGCCCTCCAGGGGGCAGCCGGCGAGAATCACTTTTTCGTAATCAAAGACGCGGACCGCGGCCAGGGCGCCATGGAGGGCGCTGGATCCGGACGGCGGCTCATGCCGGATGATGACATCGACTTTGAATTTATCATTCCCGACCTCGTCGAAGGACGAGATTGTTATATAATCGGTATTACCGCCCGCGGCCTTTCGCCGTTCCAGGGCGGGAATGAGGTCCTCGGGGTGATACGTCGTAAGAAATTTGATCCGCCCGAGATATCTGTCGATCGCATCCAGGCCGATAGCCATGAAGTCGTATTCCTCATGGTTTTTGACATCGGAGAGATCTCCGGCGACGCATGGAGCTGAACCGACTATGATGAGCTTGGTTTTCATTTTTTAAGGGCTTCCTCGTAACACCTCAGGGTCGATTCGAGCTTCAGCGTATAGTCTACTATCGAGTTGGCGTTTCTGAGCGCCTGTTCGATATTGGCTTGGGCACTGGCATCTTTCGAGAGCAGTTGCACCGTAGGCCGGGGCGGCGGCGGGCAGTACACCTTTGCCGGCTCACTTGCCAGTGGGACCGGCTGATGGCTGCAGGCCGCTATTGAAGCGAGCAAAAACAGCATTAGCAATGCCGATATACTTCTCATAGTCGACTTCCTTTTTCTGTTCGGGCGCGATCGGGGGACCGGGTGCAGCGGGGACCGAGTTGATGGCCTGGTCTATTTTCTGCGTGTCCTCGGTTATTTTCGCCGTCCGCTGCACATGCGTTTTTATTTCGGCTACAACCTTGTTCGCAGTCTCAACCTGCTTTTTCTCCGCCTGTACCTGAACGGCCGCATTATCGAGCTTCACTTCTGTGAGATCTCGGCTGCTCTTGTAATAGTAAGCTGCCCCGGCCAAAACGATGAGGACCAGGGCGATAGCTGCGGCAGCAATCAATTTTGCCTGAGAAAACATGGCGCCTCCTTACGGTTTGGTTATCTTCTGCTCGGCGAATTTCTGAATCGCCTTTGGTACAAATGCACCGATCATGAATCCCGAGAAGAGATAAAGCCCTGTTGTGGCATCCGTTGGATTCTTGACAAGCAGGACCGCAGCCGTGCCGAAAGCTGCGAACAGCGACATAAAACTCATCACCCTTATGGATGAAGCATTCCCGGTGTCATCCCGGAATACTCCGCTTGCGTTTTCCTGCTCAGGCATTTGTCACCTCACTTCTTCAGGACTTCGGCGACGCCCTCTGCCTTATCCTTGATGCTCTCGATCTCCGCGTTCGCCTTGTTCTTCAAAGTCTCGACCGTCTTCTGGTTATTGCGATAAACCGCCGCTCCGGTAACAAAACCGAGAGCAAATGCGAAAACGATTAATGCGATGATGATCAAAATAGCTGTAAGACTCATATCAAGCTCCTTTCAAACTATTATGGATTTGGCCAACACAAGTATCCTCTTCCGATCTTTCAGGCCGTTAAGTCCACCGTTGATCCGCCTGGTGATCCGCTGGATGCCGTCCTGGTCGGCTAGGGCGTTGAGACTGCTGCGGAACCAGAACCAGCCGGCCACATCGGCGCACAGGTCGGTGCGGGTGGCGACCACTTGCGGCGTTTTCAGCAGGTCGATGCCGACGTACCTGCCGTAAAGTTCATAGTTATCGTGCCCGGTCAACTGGATCAAGCCGCGCCCCTTGTAGAGGCGGCCGTCGTCGTCGTCTTCGGGGGTGTTGCCCAGCCGCTCGGCCAGCCGGCCGGTGTCGTAGGCCTCGCCGCTGGCGAGTTCCTCGCGGTAGCGCAACTCGCCCGATTCGTGGCCGACCTGGGCCAGAAAGTGCGCAATCCGCAACGGCGTATTGATTTCGTATTTCTCCATGACGGTATTGATCGGTGATAGAAATTCCTCGATCGCTGAGGCTCTTGCGTTGGCGAATATTTTTTTAAGCTGTTCGGTGGTCAGCACTTCGAACCCTTTCATCTGAAGAGTTTTTGGGTAAAGAAAGCGATCATCCCTCCGATAACTCCCGAAACCCCGGCGACGGATGTGTCAATCACTTTTCTGCGATCAACCTTTTTTTCCAGGGCCGTCATTTTCTGGTTAGATGAAATCGCGCAATCGTAAAGCACATTGAGTTTGGAGCTATCATTCATAGCCTCGAATGTTTCCCTGGATATTCCATTCATGACTGTGCCCGCCCTTTCGGTCGCGAAGATCTGTAAAACTGATGGTGCGCCTCAGCTGAGGCCTCCGCGCACCATCGCTTTTAGGCCGTCAATTTGACCAGGACTCCCGGGCGGTAGCAGATCGGGAGCGGGTTGCTCTGGATATGCAGGTCAACGCCCCGCCCGAATTTGCGGAGTTCCTGCTTGGCATAAAGTTCCACGCCTATGGTGTTCACGGTCTCGATGAAGTCAGCCGGCGAATAGATGGTCGAGAAAGTCTCCATGGTCCCCATCGGGAAAGCGTGAGCCTCTCCGGACGCGATGAACTTGCGTGCGGTGCCAGCATAGTCAGTCGCCGTTCCGACGTATTCCTCGAATGTAATCCCCCCGAAGTTGAATTTTTTGCGGGGATCCTGTCCGGAGAGCTGGGCAGCTCCTTGCCAGTTGATATAGAATTTCTCGACATTCGGATGACCGATCAGGGCGTCGAAGAAAGTCTCATCGCACAGGCAGCGTATCTCCGTCATAACCTCGCCCTTAAGATTCGCCTCGATGTGCCGGCATACCTCGCGGCACTTGGCAGCTACGTCGGTGTAGGGGCTCGTGACATCGAGGGCGAAGTCGACCGTTTTCGGGCTGATCCCGAACTCGGTGTAGAGGTTGTAAAGGGTCGAGCCGTCCGCATCGAGAATGATGCCCTTGAGTGCCCCCATCCTGAGATGCTCGATGGTGATCGCGAATTTGTTTTTCCCGGTCTGCAGGTGGTCATTCATCACGGCGGCCAGGGGAGCCATCTCATTTTCCGAACCGAACGCGCGGATCCCCTCATATTCCTGGGGGAGGATCACGTCGTCGACGGGGATATGCGGGACGGTGAAGGACCGCACGTTGCGCTTGGCCATCTTGTTCTGCGTGCCCGGGGATCCCGGCGGCAAGGTGGGGAGCAGATTGAGGACCCCGACTTTTTCTTCCATTATAATCGTTCGGGTCCGCACGCCCTTGCCGGGGAAAAGGTTGAGCTCTCTCACCCGGCCGTAGTTGTTGGGCAGGATATTGATCGACTGGGTAAGCGATACCAGACTGAAGGCATCCTGATCGAAGGGGTTTGTCAACATTTTCAGTTCCTCCTTATTCTGATTTATCTCGAATTAAATTTTATAATTTCCGCTGATGACCGGATTTACGCCTCTACCACCGCGACGATTCCCTTGTCTTTCAGCTGAGCCATGGCCGCGGCCTTCTGGGCGGCAGACACTGCCGGAGAAGTGGTAGGCCATACCAGGTTAGCCTCAACGACCTGGGCGTCGCGCACGATCGCCACGGTAGATTTGGCGGCTGAGGTCGCATCCGTATCCGCTGCCAGGATCCCATAAGCATCGGCGGACCCGTCGACGGCATCAAAGTTTATTGTGGTAACCTGTCCGGACCCGGCCGCAATTTCAATTGTGAAGGTATCGCCGACAACGAAATCGGGGGACGCATCGTTGAGGGTGAAATTGATCTGGTCATTTTCATACGCGACCGCGACAATCGCCTCCGGCAGGGCAAAGCCGTCCGGATCCTCAACCGAGAATATACCGGCTCCGGAAGCCGCAATAATGCATTTCAACGTGTAAGTCCCGACTTTGGCCTTTGCGCCGGCAGTCACACTTGTGCAGGTACCTGCCCCTGTGTTGGTGCCCTCGGTTCCTGTAGTCGGGCAAGCCCCTTTTGTGATTTTGCCGAGGACGGCGCCCACAGCCAGGTTCTGAAGCAGGGCCAGGGTAACCACTTCCCTGGACTGGTATTTGTCCAGTTCAAACTTGAGGATGTCATTCAACCTGTTCGGTTCTACTTGTACGCTCATTTCAATTCTCCTTTCCGGCTTTCAGGGCCGATATATTATTTCTGTTTGGGCGTGGACGACTCGGCCCTCTTTTTCGCGTCATCGAGCAGTGGG
>JBDKTK010000010.1:0-19305 GCA_039680225.1 Syntrophaceae bacterium | reverse complement strand
TCTGGGCCGCATCCCTGCAGGAAATCGACGAGGCCCGGGAACAGTTCGGCAAATCGGAAATAGGCAAGGGGCAGAAGGTCCAGGTCGAGTTCGTCAGCGCCAACCCGACAGGCCCCCTCCATATCGGCCATGCCCGCGGGGCCGTTACGGGCGACGTGATCGCAAGCATCCTGCAGGAGGCGGGCTATTCGGTCTTCCGGGAATATTACGTCAACAATGTCGGCAACCAGATGAACACCCTGGGAATGTCGGTATTCCTGCGCTGCCGCGAACTGCTGGGGGAAAAGGTTGAATTCCCCCCTGAGTATTACCAGGGCGAATATATAGCCGGCCTGGCCCGGGAGCTGCTGGAGAAACACGGCAAGGCCCTCCTGGAAAATCCGGATTACCTGGCCATCTGCCGCGAATATGCGTCGGCATCGATCATGGAAGGGATCAAGGAAGACCTGGCGGCGCTCGGAGTGGCTTTCAACGACTACTTCCCTGAGAGCGAACTGTATAAAAATGACGGCCTGCAGAAAGTCCTCCGGGAACTGCAGGAAAAGGATTTCATTTACAGCGACGGAAAGACGCTCTGGTTCCGGACTACGAAGTACGGGGACGAGAAGGACCGGGTCGTCGTGAGGGAGAACGGCGAACCCACGTATTTCGCTTCCGACCTCGCCTATCATAAGAAGAAATACGAAAGGGGCTTTGAAAAAATCATCGACGTCTGGGGGGCCGACCACCACGGGTACATCCCGAGGATGCATGCCGGCATCCAGGCCTTCGGATATAAAAAGGAATCGCTCCGGATCGTCCTTGTCCAGCTTGTCAACCTGCTGAGGGAGGGCGCCCCCGTGGCGATGTCGACCCGCTCCGGCGAGTTCGTCACCTTGCGGGAGGTCGTCGACGAGGTCGGAAAGGATGCGGCAAGGTACAACTTCTTGATGCGGCGGTCGGACAGCCACCTGGACTTCGATCTGGAACTGGCAAAAAAACAATCCAATGAAAACCCGGTTTTCTACGTGCAATACGCGCATGCCCGCATCTGCAGCATCATGAGGACGGCTGCGGAGCGGGATTTCGCCGTGCCCGCGTTCAGCGAGGCAAACCTCAGCCGGCTTACCATTCCGGAAGAGATCACGCTCATCAAGCTTCTGACCAGGTACCCGGAAATGGTGGAAGGCAGCGCCAGGAGCCTTGAGCCGCACCGTTTCACTTTTTATCTGAGCGAGCTTGCCTCGGTGTTTCACAGTTACTATAATAAGCACCGCGTCATTTCCGAGGACGCGGAACTGAGCCGGGCCAGGCTCTTCCTGGCAAAATCAATCGGAATCGTTTTAAAGAACGCCTTGAACCTGTTAGGCGTGACCGCCCCTGAAAAGATGTAGGAGCCCGTGCTGCCCCGCAAAGGAAAAGATTTCGAGCTGAAGCTCGGAAAGCTTGGGTTGACAGTTTTTGTCCTGGGGATGTCCCTGGCATTGCTGGGAGTATTTGCCTTCGGAGTGAAAGTCGGAAAGGATATAGATTCCTATCCGGCCAAAATAGTCGGGATCATACCGGGCTTGCAGGGCAAAGTCCTGGGAGGGACGGAAAACCAGGATAAAAAAACCGAGGCGGCAGGTGAGAAGGGCAATTTCAAGCTCGGATTTTATGAATCTCTGTCGGGCAAAAAGGCGGACAGCCCCGATGACCTGCATGAGCCCCCGCCCCCGCCCCTGAAAGACGGGGCTGTTCCGGAATCAACTGTTCCCGGCGCAGCGCAACCCGGCGCCCCCGGGACAAATGCCGCACAGGTTTCTCCGCAAAGCGCTGCCAAGCCCGGCGCCAAACCGGAAGCCGCGCCCAGGAAAGTGGAGGAACCCAAGCCGCCCGAGGCCCGTAAATCCGAATCCGGAGGAAAATATTTCATCCAGGTGGCTGCCCTGAACAGCGAGGCCAAGGCAAAAGAACTGAAGGCAAAACTGGGAAAGTTAGGATACTCGCCCAGGCTGGAGACGGTAAATAAAAAAGGAAAAGGGAAAGTTTACAGGATCAGGATGATGGGATATGCGACGGAGCAGGAGGCCGCAAAAATCATGGCTAAACTGGAAAAGCAGGTCCCCGGCACAAAGTGCCTGATCCATAAAGGGTCTGAATAAGCATGTTTGAGTCGTTATCAGAAAAACTCGACGGCATCTTCAAGAAGCTCCGCGGCAAGGGGAGCCTTGACGAGGAGAGTATTTCCGCCGCAATGAAGGACATCAGGATGGCCCTCCTGGAGGCGGACGTGAATTTCAAAGTCGTCAAGAGCTTCACGGAAGATGTGAAAAACAAGGCCGTCGGCACGGAAATCCTGGAAAGCATAACGCCCGGCCAGCAGGTCGTGAAAATCGTTCATGACCGCCTCGTCGAGCTCATGGGAGGGGACAGCAGCTTCCTCAAGCTCGGCAGCCGCTTCCCGGCCCCTGTAATGCTTGTCGGCCTGCAGGGCAGCGGCAAGACGACCACCGCGGCCAAACTTGCCCGGCATTTAATGTCCCTCAACAGGAGGGTGTGCCTGGTGCCCGCCGACGTTTACCGGCCCGCCGCCATCGATCAGCTCAGGGTCCTGGCCCGCGAGACCGGGGCCGGGTTCTATGAGCCGGGAGAAGACAGGGACGCCGTACGGATCTGCGTACAGTCCCTGAAGGATGCCGCATCGCGGGGTTTCGACACCGTCCTGCTCGACACGGCCGGCCGGCTCCATATCGATGACCAGATGATGGGCGAGCTCAAAAGGATCAAGGACGCCGTCAACCCGGCCGAGATCCTGTTTGTCGCCGACGCCATGACCGGCCAGGAGGCCGTATCGGTAGCACAGAAATTCAACGACCTGCTCGGGATAGACGGCGTCATCCTGACCAAGATGGACGGGGATGCCCGGGGCGGCGCGGCCCTCTCGCTCAAGGCCGTGATGGGCAAACCGATCAAGTTTGTGGGTGTCGGGGAAAAGGCCGACGCGCTCGAGGTCTTCCACCCGGAAAGGATGGCCTCCCGGATCCTCGGAATGGGAGATATCCTGACCCTGGTGGAAAAGGCCCAGACCGTTATCGATGAGAAGGCCGCCCGGGAGCTGGAGCAGAAGATCAGGAAGGATTCCTTCACCCTGGAGGATTTCCGCGACCAGCTCAAGCAGATAAGGAAAATGGGTCCCCTGAAAGACGTCCTGGGGATGATACCGGGATTCAGTAAAATCAAGGCCCTCAAGGAAATGGACCCGGACGAAAAGGAACTGGTCAAGGCGGCCGCGATTATAGATTCCATGACCGCCAGGGAGAGGCGAAACCACCTGATCATTGACGGCCAGAGAAGGAAGAGGATAGCCCGGGGCAGCGGGACGAGCGTTCAGGACGTCAACAAGCTCCTGAACAACTATTCGGAAATGCGCAAGATGATGAAGCGCATGACAAAAGGCGGAATGAAATCTCTGAGGAGGGGCAAATTCCCCTTTTAAAGGGAAAGAAGTTATGTTAGCTTTTGGCTGAGGACAGAAAAGCAGGCCCGAAGCGCGGCAATCTCAATGGTTTTTTTGATCTTGTTGGGATTGCTTTTTTAATATTAAACCAGGAGGCAAAGAGAAAAGAAGCATGGCATTAAAAATCAGACTGGCCCGGATGGGCGCTAAGAAGAAACCATTTTACAGGATCGTCGTCGCTAATTCGGAGTCGCCCCGGGACGGGCGGTTCATTGAAATAATCGGCAATTATGATCCCAAAAGCGATCCGGCAACAATCGTTTTCAAAGAGGAGCGGGTCCGGGAATGGCTGTCCAAGGGCGCCAAACCGACTCTTACTGTTTCACACTTGCTCGAGAAAAAAGGACTTACCGCGAAATCCAGTTCCAGCCCAGCCTGATTGATTCTGTTTGCGCCTTACAACTAGCTCTGTGGAGGTTGTGAGTATGAAAGAATTGATCAAGTTTATTGCTCAAGCTTTGGTGGATAACCCTGATAAGATAGATGTGGCCGAGGTCCAGGGAGAACAGACGTCGGTCATCGAGTTGAGGGTCGCAAAGGAAGATCTTGGAAAAGTAATCGGCAAGCAGGGTAAAACTGCGAAGGCGATGAGAACGATCCTGAACGCCGCTTCAGCTAAAGTCCATAAGAGGGTGGTTTTGGAGATAATTGAGTGATCTGGTTGAAATCGGCAGGTTAGTCAAGGTACATGGGTTGAAGGGCCGCCTCAAAGCGGTGTCTTACCTGGAATCTGAAACCCTCCTGGACGAACTGGATGAGGTTATCCTTCGTCCGGAAAAAGGCCCCGGAAAGACTTTCAGGGTCAGAGCAGTCCAGCCGCAACATAAGAGTTATTTCATTGAGCTTGAAAGCATAAACGATCCGGATTCGGCAGGTGAACTTGTCGGGTCCGGAATTTTTATTCCCGCCGATATGCTTGAAGATCTGCCCGAGGATGAATATTACTGGCATCAGATAATCGGACTGAAGGTAATTGCGGAAACCGGCGATTACCTGGGCGAGGTCTCTTCCATATTCCCGACCGGAAGCAACGAAGTGTATGTAGTGACAGGGGGAAAAAGGGAAATCCTCCTGCCCGCCATTGAGGACGTCATCAAGAAAATCGACCTCGAAAAAGGCGAAATAACCGTCCGGCTGCCGGAAGGCCTGTAAGTATGCTGCGCTTCGATATCCTGACTCTTTTCCCCGAGATGTTCGATTCTCCGTTTAATGCGAGCCTTCTGAAAAAGGCCCGGGAGCGGGAACTGATCGATATCCGGATCACCGATATCCGTGATTTTGCGCTGAACAAGCACAGGACCGCCGATGATTATCCTTACGGGGGCGGCAGCGGCATGGTGATGAAAATTGAGCCGATTGCCGGGGCCCTCGAATCCCTGGATCCTCCCATTACCGAAGGCGGGCTTGTTTGCCTTCTGACCCCCCAGGGAGAGGTCTTCAACCAGAAGACGGCCCGGGAATTTGCCGGGGAATCAAGGATCGTCCTTATCTGCGGCCATTATGAAGGGGTCGACGAACGTGTCCGGGACCACCTGGTCCACAGGGAAATATCCATCGGGGATTTCGTGCTGACCGGCGGGGAACTGCCGGCTATGGTTGTCGTGGACGCCGTTTCCCGGCTCGTAAGCGGAGTCCTCGGAAATGAGCAATCGGCTGAAGGGGATTCTTTCGCGGTGGAGCAGGGCCTTCTTGAATATCCCCAGTACACGAGGCCCGCCGAATTTCGCGGGTGGACCGTTCCCGAAGTCCTGCTATCCGGCCATCACGCCGAAATCGAAGCCTGGAGGAGAAAAGAGGCCCTGAAGCGCACTTTCCTGAGGAGGCCGGATTTGTTGAAAAAGGCGCACCTGACGGATGAGGACAGGGCATTCCTGGAATTGTGGCTTGCCCGGCCGGAGAGCAAGTAACAAAATGAGCCTTTACATTGCCCTGCTCCACCACCCCGTTTACAACAGGAACGGGCAGGTCGTGACCACCGCCATAGCCAATATGGACATCCATGATATCGCCAGGGCGGCAGCGACCTACGGAGTGGAAAAATTTTTCATAGTGAATCCGCAGGAGGAGCAAAAGGAATTGGCCGCGGCGCTGATCAGGCACTGGCAGGAGGGGTACGGCGCTCAGGCCAATCCCTCCAGGAAAGAGGCCTTTGAGAGGGTCTGCCTCATGGACAGCCTCGAGCGGGCAACCGGCTGGATTGAATCCGATTCGGGGACCAGTCCGAAAATTGCGGTGACAGGGGCGGCCCTTGGTGCTAACCTTGTTTCCTGGCAAAATTTCAGAAAGCTTTTACAGGAGAGAGACGGGCCTTACCTGCTGTTATTCGGGACCGGGTGGGGCATAGCCAGGGAAGTCATTGATTGTGCGGACTATCGCCTGCCTCCCCTGGCAGGCCCTTCGTCTTATAACCATCTGTCGGTCCGTTCGGCGGTTTCCATTGCACTCGACAGGCTCATGGGCATAAATCGACCCTGACCGGCTCAAATTATCTTGACATGGAATTACTGACCCTTTATATTCCCAATTTCCGCTTTGGCGGGGCGTTCTTCTTGCAATGGATTACAACGCCGGCGCAAGTCTGCTTTATGGAGGAATAGAAATGAACATATTGGACATGCTCGAAAAGGAACAGATGAGAGGGGATATCCCCGGATTCAAACCGGGGGATTCCGTAAAGGTTTTCGTCAAGATTGTCGAAGGCCAGAAGGAGAGGATCCAGCTCTTTGAGGGTGTTGTAATTAGAAAAAGAAAAGGCAACAGCCGCACCACCTTCACGGTGAGGAAGATCTCTTACGGGATCGGCGTCGAAAGGACATTCCCCATCCACTCGCCTGTCATCGACAGGATCGAGGTGGCTTCCCGCGGAAAGGTGAGGCGCTCCAAGCTTTACTACCTGAGGGGACGAAAAGGCAAGAAGGCCAAAATCAAGGATGCGACACGGAGATAATACCCGTATACCCGGGTTTAAGCTTTTCTGTACTGATCACTTCATCATTAATGAATTTTTCAGAAAGCCGTTCGCATGGATCAATATGAGCGCAATGCGTACGGGCGCGGTTTCAAGGTAATCGCCGGTTTGGACGAGGCGGGGCGCGGCCCCCTCGCCGGACCGGTAGTTGCGGCCGCAGTCGTCCTCCCTCAAGATTACATCAACAGTGAAATCAAAGACTCCAAACAGCTTTCCGCCAGGAAAAGGGAACAGCTTTTCAAACAGATCAAAACGGACGCCCTCTCAATCGGGCTGGGCGTCATCGAGCCTTCCATAATAGATAAAATCAATATCCTTCACGCATCTCTGCTGGCCATGAAAGAGGCGGTCGAGAACCTCAGCATACCCGTCGATTATCTTCTGATAGACGGGATTTTCAAGATCAAGATGGATATCGAGCAGGAAACGATCGTCGCGGGTGATTCCGCGAGCGTGTCCGTGGCCTCCGCTTCCATTGTGGCCAAGGTCTCCCGGGACCGGATAATGGATATCTATCACCGTCAGTACCCGCAATATAATTTCTGCGACAACAAGGGATATGCCACGGTCGACCACCGCAAAGCTATCCTGGAATTCGGCTGCTGCAAGATTCACAGGCGGTCTTTCCGCCCGGTAAGGGAGGCGGAAGAAGGCCTGCCGCTGTTTACCGAACTGATGGAGGGACTTTCTGAAAAATAGACTGGAATCGGGGAAGGCCGGCGAGGACCTTGCCGCCGGTTACCTCGTGGAGAACCGGTACAGGATCATCGAGAGGAACTTCAAATGCGCGCTCGGTGAAATCGATATAATAGCCAGGGACGGGCCGGCCATTGTTTTCATAGAGGTGAAGAGCAGGAAATCCGCGAGGTACGGCAGGCCTGAAGAAGCCGTGGACAGGAGAAAACAGGCGAAGCTCTCCCGAATAGCCCTGGCTTATCTGAAAAGCAGATCCGGGCTCGACACCCGGGCCCGGTTTGACGTGGTTTCCGTTTATCTGCGGCCCGGGGGGCCGGAAATACGTCTGTTTAAGAACGCCTTTGACCTGGTTTTATGAGAGAAGACAAGCATCCCGGAACGCTCTTCATCGTTGCGACCCCTATAGGCAACCTGGAGGATATCACCCTGAGGGCCCTGAAAGTCCTGCGGGAAGTGGACCTCATTGCCGCTGAAGACACCCGGAAAACGAGGAAACTGCTCAGCGCCTATGAAATCCACAAGCCTCTGATCAGCCTCTATGACCAGGTAGAGAAGCAAAAAAGCCCGGTAATAATCTCCCATATCGCCGGGGGAAAGGATGTGGCGTACGTCTCGGAAGCAGGAACGCCGGGCATATCCGATCCCGGCTATCAGCTCATCAATGCCGCAATCCGGGAATCCATCAGGGTTGTGCCCGTCCCCGGCCCGTCGGCCGTGATTGCAGCGCTCAGCGCTTCCGGCCTTCCCATGAGTTCTTTCGTTTTTTCAGGATTTCTCCCTTCCCAGGCTGCGAAAAGAAAGAAGCATCTGGAATCGCTCAGAAATGAAATGCGGACTGTGATCGTCTACGAATCGCCTCAAAGGGCTATCGACAGTCTTGCGGATATGCTGGCCATTTTGGGGAACCGCAGGATCGTGTTCGCCCGCGAGCTGACAAAAATTCATGAAGAAATTATAAGAGGGTGCCTTGAGAGCGTCCTTGACCGGCTCAGGTCGCGGGGCGCGGATATAAAAGGGGAGATAACAATTGTCCTGGAGGGGGCCGAAGGCCGGCTTTCCGAAATAACCGATGAGGAAATCATCCGAAAATTTTCAGAGCTTGGAAGTGATGCCAATTTGAGCACCCGGGACAAAATCTCCCTGGTCTCTGAGAAAACGGGCCTGCCCAGGAGCAGGGTTTACAAGCTGATTTCCAGCCTGGACTGATGTGCCGCGGGTTTCCGGCCTTTTTGCCGGAGGGGAAAAATCTTGAACTCTGTTCATCAGTTATGGTACTCACTTTTCACTTTGAATGTCTTCAGAATAGCCGCGATCTTTCGGAGGGCGGCTGGAGAAAGTTGAAATGTCTATTCCATACAACAAAATACATTCTGATTCGGATGTCCGCATTGGCGGCCGGACCCTGAAAAAAGGGGAAACGGTCTTCGAGCTGCTGGATTCCATTGAGGGCGTCCCGCCTGCCGCTGACCGCCCCCAGCCGATCAGCGAAGCCGAGTTGCGCCAGATAATAACCGAGGCAGTGGAGCGGATAGCGAGGGACGTGGTCCCCGAAGTTGCGGACAGGGTAATCAGAGAGGAAATTGAAAAGCTGAAGAACAGCTGAAGGTATTGAGAATTTCTAATGAAATCACGCAAGGAAATTTTTCCGATTGTTTTTGTAATATGCTCCTTGATTGCATTTTCCGGATGCACAAAGAAGGTGCAATCGACCGCCCTGCCGGGTTACGAAAAAATGAGTATCAGGCTGATAGCAGTAATGCCTGTCGAGAACAAAACAAATGATCAGTTCACCCCGCCCCACTTGCGCGAGGCAATAGCCCAGGAGCTTTTCTCAAAAGGCTACCCCAAGATACCTTTTCAGTTCATTGATCAAAAACTGCCCCCGGGGGCCCGGGATGTATCTCCCCAGGCTGTGGGCGAGTCTGTCATGGCCGATGCCGTGATGTATCCCGTTTTGAAGGAAGTAAAGAACTCATACAGGGTCGTGCAGACCTCAACAACTATCGCGGCCGGATTTACCCTGAAAAGCGCCAGGACGGGCGAAACGCTATGGAAAAAAGATTATAATGTTTCCGTAAGCAACTACGATTTCACAAAGAAAAGGCTGGAGATGAAGTCCTGCCAGGAGTTGGAGCCCGCCCTTCAGGAGATGGCCCAATCAGTTCTGTCGACTTTGCCTGACGGGCCGGATTTTATCGGAAAGGCGCCGGCAAAACATGCATTCTGGGAATGGTTCTAGGAGACCGACTATGAAAAAATTGATCCTGATCGCATCTGCTCTTCTGTTTGTATTATGCGGCATTGCCGAGGCCAAAAGGGTTGTCCCGGTAAATATCGGAAAAGGCGAATGCAGAGTTACAACGCTCAACGGTACGGCAAAGTGCTCCGTGCAGGGCGGAAGTTGGGTTAATATGAAGGCCGGCCAGCTGCTCAAAGGCGGGGATCAGGTTGAGACCGGGCCCAATGCGAAAATGGAAATAACCCTGCCCGACGGCTCACTGTTGAGGTTTGCGGGAAATGCCAGGTTCAAAATTGTCGCAATTGATATGGACGAAAAGTCCGGGACCAGAAGCGCCAAAATAAATGTTGCCCTGGGGAAGACATGGGCTAATGTTAATAAAGGGCTCAAGATCAAACCCAATATCGATGTCGCCAGCGACAACGCTGTCGCGGGTGTCAGGGGCACGGTTTACAGGATGAATGTCGATCAGGACCAGTCCGTCCTGGTAAGGGTTTATGACGGGGAAGTAAAGGTCGAGGGAGGCGGCAAGGGCAGGCAGCAGGACGCCAAACCTCCTCTTCAAGGCCCGCCGCAGAAGGTAAGCGGTCCCAGCCAGGTGCAGGGGCCGACAAAGGTCTCGATGGAACAATGGGTTTTCATTGTCAAATCAATGCAGCAGATCCGGGTCAGCAGTGCGGGCGTACCCTCAAAGCCGGAGTCCTTCACAGCCAGGGAGGACAGGGATGAGTGGGTAGACTGGAACAAAGGGCGCGACCAGGAAGCTGACAACCCGGCTGGAAAGGGTAAGGGCAAAAGCTGGCTTGATCGTTTCAAATAAAGCAGGACTTTGAAGCTTAATACGAAATATCGATATGAACGTTCCGAACGTATTGACGGTTCTCAGAATCATTCTTGTGCCCATTATCATCATCTGCCTGATTCAGGAGCAGTATTTAAGCGCTCTTTTATTGTTTGTCATTGCCGGGATCACTGACGGGCTGGATGGTTTTTTTGCCCGGATTTTAAAACAGAAATCTGTTTTGGGATCATATCTGGACCCCCTTGCGGATAAGACTCTGATTTCAAGCTCTTTCATAGCTCTTGCGGTGATGGGAAGAATTCCGGCCTGGCTTACGGTTATTGTCATCAGCCGCGATTGTATAATTCTGCTGGGCATTTCGGTGCTGACGCTTCTGTCAATTCCCTTTGAAGTGCGCCCGGCCCTGATAAGCAAATTGACCACGGCGTTTCAGTTACTGGCCATTTTCCTGGTCCTGCTGCTTGCTTCATATCCCTTCCAGCTTGACGGAAAGTGGATTGCCGCGGTGTTTTGGCTTACAGCCGTGTTGACAATTGCTTCCGGATTCGGTTATCTGGTCAGGGGCATTAAATATATAAACAGTGAATCCAGCCGGGCCTGATATTCATTTTCGCTTGACATTGCAGGGGTTTATTTGTTAGCTTTCTTCGCTCTTAAACAGATTATGTAGGCACGTAGCTCAGGGGGAGAGCGCCATCCTGACGCGGTGGATGTCCAGGGTTCAAATCCCTGCGTGCCTACCATTGAATAGCAGGAACGAAAGGGCATCTTTCATCGATGCCCTTTCTTTAATCGGGACGCATTGGAATTCAGAGAAGGTCGAAGATGAGTGAAATCAGAATAAATATGCCGGACGGATCCGTTCTCGTGCGTTCAGCGGGCACGGATATAGAGGATATCATCGCTTCCTGGAACAAAGACCTGCTCCCTACTGCTGTTGCAGCCAGGATAAACGGCGACCTGCTGGACCTGAGCAGGACCGTTGACGGCGATGCATCTCTTGAAATCATTGATGTCGGTTCCAGGGAAGGCCTGAGCATCCTGAGGCACAGCATCTCGCATGTTATGGCCCAGGCTGTCCAGGAGACCTTCGAGAATGTGAAGGTGAGCATCGGGCCTTCCATCGAAGACGGCTTTTATTACGACTTTGATTACGCAAATACGTTCAGTCCCGAAGACCTCGCTAAAATAGAAGCAAAGATGAAGGAAATCGTCTCCCGGGACCTGCCCTTTATCCGGGAAGAAGTCTCCAGGGAAAAGGCTGTAGCGGTTTTTTCCGCTAAAGGCGAATCATACAAGGTGGAGCTTATCCAGGACCTGCCCGCCGATGTGAAGACCGTAAGCCTGTACACCCAGGGCGACTATGTCGACCTGTGCCGCGGCCCCCACATACCCTCGACCGGTATGATAAAGGCTTTCAAGCTGATGAGCGTTGCCGGCGCATACTGGCGCGGCGATGAAAAGAACCGGATGCTCCAGCGCATCTACGGGACGGGTTTCCCCACTCCGAAAGAGCTCGACGATTACCTGAAGTTCATCGAAGAGGCCAAGCGGCGCGATCACAGGCGCCTCGGGAAAGAGCTTGACCTTTTCCAGGTGAACGATGAAGTCGGGCCCGGCCTGATCATATTCCATCCCAAGGGCGCGATGCTCCGCACCATCATCGAAGATTGGGAGAGAAAAGAGCACCTGAAACGCGGTTACGACATAGTGCAGGGGCCGCAGATCCTGAGGGGTGACCTCTGGAAGAGGTCGGGGCATTTCGACAATTACAAGGACATGATGTACTTTACCGAGGTCGAAGACCAGGTTTACGGCATCAAGCCCATGAATTGCCTTGCCCACATGATGATTTACAAGTCGAAAATCAGGAGCTATCGGGACCTGCCGCTGAGATATTTTGAGCTCGGGACCGTCCACCGCCACGAGAAAACGGGGGTTCTCCACGGGCTGTTGCGGGCCAGGCAGTTTACCCAGGACGACGCCCATATACTGTGCACTCCTGAACAACTGAATTCCGAAATCAGGGCCATATCCGATTTCGTTGCCTACGCGATGAAAATTTTCGGGTTTGAATACGAAGTGGAATTGAGCACCAGGCCTGCCAAATCCATTGGCTCGGACGAGGACTGGGAGCGGGCCACTTTCGCCCTGGAACAGTCATTAAAAGATAACAACATGGCCTACGACATTAACGAGGGCGATGGGGCCTTTTACGGGCCCAAGATCGATTTCAAGCTCAAGGACGCTCTGAAAAGAAAATGGCAGTGCGCCACGATCCAGTGCGATTTCACCCTTCCGGACAGGTTTGACCTGACCTATATAGGCGCTGACGGGGAAAAGCACCGCCCCGTAATGCTGCACAGGGTTATCCTGGGGGCAATTGAAAGATTCATGGGCGTGCTGATTGAGCACCATGCCGGAGCCTTCCCGGTATGGCTTTCTCCGGTCCAGGCCACGGTATTGACTGTCACCGATAATCACATAGAATATGGCGAGAGTGTCTTCAGGAAGCTGCTCGATGCGGGCATCCGGGTTGAAAAGGATTTCCGCAATGAAAAACTGGGTTTCAAAGTCAGGGAAGCCCAGACCCAGAAAATACCTTACATGCTTGTGATCGGCGGCAAGGAAGTTGAAAGCGGCTGTGTTTCCCCGCGCCAGAGGGACGGCCAGAATCTCGGGATGATGTCCCCTGATCAATTCATGAATCTGATCAATGAAAAGACCAGAAATTACGAATAGCGGGACCATTAATTAACTTAATTTGAAAACCATGGAGGTCGATAATCGAGAAAAATCTCCGCATCAACAATGAGATCCGGGCTGCCAGCGTCAGAGTGATTGATGCCGAAGGCAAACAGTTGGGAATCCTCAGCACTCAGGACGCGATAAGAGAGGCATCAAAGGCCGGGCTTGACCTGGTCGAAGTCGCGCCGAATTCCGCTCCCCCCGTCTGCCGGATAATGGATTATGGGAAATTCCGCTACCAGCAGAGCAAGAAAATGCAGGTGGCGAAAAAGCACGCCGTCTCGGTGCAATTGAAAGAAATCAGATTGAGGCCGAGAACGGAAGAGCATGATCTGCAAACCAAGATCAAGCATATAAAGAAATTTCTCGAGCAGAATAACAAGGTCAAAATCACCATGATGTTCAGGGGGAGGGAAATCGTCTACACGGATCTGGGCAGGGCCGTGATGGAAGAGATAAAAAAAGCACTTGAACAGGAAAGCAGTGTCGACCAGCAGCCCCGCGTAGAAGGCCGCAACATGGTTATGATTTTGACTCCCAAGAAATAGACTTACTGCCGATATTATAATTTCACCACAGGAGAAAATGACATGCCTAAATTAAAAACTCACAGGGGAGCCGCCAAGCGGTTTTCCATAACCGGAAAAGGCAGGGTAAAAAGGAAAAAAGCCTATACGAGCCACATCCTGACCAGCAAATCAGCCAAGACGAAAAGAAAGCTGCATGAGCCGGCTTACATGGACAAAGCGGACGAGGCGAAGATCAAAAGGCTCATCCCCTACCTGTAAAACGAATACCTGAAGACCTAAGGAGAACATAAGATGCGGGTGAAAAGAGGCGTTACCGCCAGGAAAAAAAGAAGGAAGATATTGAAACTTGCCAAGGGATTTTATGGGGCAAGGAGAAGACTATACCGGGTGGCGACTGAGGCAGTCGAAAGGGCCCTGAAATTTGCGTTCCGCGACCGCCGGGCCAGGAAAAGGGAATTCAGAAGCATCTGGATAGCCAGGATAAACGCTGCCGCCAGAGAGAACAATATTTCCTACAGCAGACTTATCAATGGAATGAAAAAAGCGGGAATAGAGCTGGACAGAAAGGTCCTTTCTGAAATAGCCATCCATGACCCCCAGGCGTTTTCGAAAATTGTCAGTGAGGCTGTAAAACAATCTGCATGAAGGCTCAGCTGGATGATCTAAAAAGGAATGCCGAAGCAGAGCTTGAAAAAGCGCAAAGCAGGGAGGAATTATCGGCAATCCGGACAAAATTCCTGGGAAGGAAAGGCTTGCTGACCTCAATCCTCAGGGACCTGGGTAAAATTGCCGCCGAGGAGAGGCCCGCAATGGGCAAGCTCTCCAACGAGATCAAGGATTATCTGTCCGCCCGGATCGATGAGAGGATCTCGGTAATAGATTCAGAGGCCAGGGGCGATGCCCTGAAAAAGGACAGGATTGACGTTACCCTCCCCGGAAGGAAAATAAAGCCGGGCAGGCTCCATCCCATAACCCAGATATCCGACGAAATCAGCAGGATCTTTGTCGGCCTGGGTTTCTCGGTAGTCGAAGGCCCCGAAGTTGAATATGATTATTACAACTTTGAAGCTCTCAACATGCCCAAAGACCATCCTGCCAGGGACATGCAGGATACTTTTTATGTCAATGACAATATAGTCCTCCGCACCCACACTTCCCCGGTGCAGATCAGGATCATGGAGAAGCAAAAGCCGCCCGTGCGGATCATCTGCCCGGGAAAGGTTTACAGGTGCGATTCCGACACCTCGCATTCCCCGATGTTCCACCAGATAGAGGGTCTCCTTGTCGATAAGGGGATCACGTTTGGAGACCTCAAAGGGGTCCTGACTTCCTTTGCCAGACAGGTATTCGGTAAAAATGCCGTCCTGAGGTTCCGCCCGAGTTTCTTCCCGTTCACGGAGCCCAGTGCCGAAGTTGATATCCGCTGCGTAATGTGCGAGGGCGCTGGCTGCCGCGTGTGCGGGCAGAGCGGATGGCTGGAAATCCTGGGATCGGGCATGGTCGATCCCGAAGTATTCAAAGTGGTCGGATACGATCCCGAGGAAGTGACCGGGTTTGCTTTCGGGATGGGCCTGGAAAGGATAGCCATGCTTAAATACGGTATTTCGGATATCCGGCTCTTTTTCGAAAACGATATCCGTTTCCTGAACCAATTCTAACCTAAGAAGAAGATCATGCTTGTAAGTCTTAAGTGGCTGAAAGATTATGTCGACATAGAACTGCCCGTCGAGGAACTGGCAGATAAGCTCACAATGGCGGGCCTCGAAGTAGATTCCATCAAGGAGATCAAACCGGAATTTACGGGGGTGGTGGTCGGCAAAATTATTTCTCTGGCAAAGCACCCCGATGCAGACAAGCTCTCGCTGTGCGAGGTCTCGACCGGCAGGGAAGTGCTTCCCATCGTTTGCGGCGCCCCCAATACCGCCATAGGACAAAAAGTCCCGCTCGCCCAGGTGGGAGCCGTCCTTCCCGGCGGATTCAAGGTGAAAAGCTCCAAGATCCGCGGAGTGCAGTCCGAAGGCATGCTCTGTTCCGAAGAGGAACTGGGGATCGGCAGCGACAATACGGGAATAATGGTGCTGCCGGAGGAATTTGCGCCGGGCGATGATTTATCGCGATCCGAAGCTTTCCGGGACTTTGTTTTAGACGTCGGTGTCACCCCGAACAGGTCCGACTGTCTCAGCGTGATCGGGATGGCCAGGGAAGTTGCGGCACTGACCGGGAAGAAGCTCCGCTACCCGGAAATAAGCTTCACTGAAACAGCGGAAAATATCAATCAGGTAACCTCGGTCAAGATAATAGACCCGGAACTGTGCCCCCGCTACACGGCCCGCATAATCAGAAATATTAAAATCAGCCAGTCGCCGCTCTGGATGCGCCAGCGGCTGGAAGCCTCGGGCCTGAGGTCGATCAATAACGCTGTAGACGTGACCAATTTCGTCATGCTGGAACTGGGGCAGCCCCTGCATGCCTTTGATTTCCGTTACCTGGAAGAGGGCAGGATAGTTGTCCGCAAATCGGGAGAGGGCGAGGAGTTCGTCTCCCTTGACGGCAAGACCAGGACCCTTTCGGCCAACACATTGATGATCTGCGACGGCAGAAAACCTGTGGCGGTAGCCGGCATAATGGGCGGACTGAATTCCGAAGTCCAGGACGATACCGGGACCGTGCTGCTGGAAAGCGCCTATTTCGATCCGTCATCAATCCGCAGATCTTCCAAGCAGCTTGGAATGTCCACTGATGCCGCCTTCCGCTTCGAGAGGGGAATCGACCCCGAGGGCGTTGTCCGCGCCCTTAACCGGGCCGCGCAGCTCCTGGCCGAAACGGCGGGAGGAATGGTATCCAAAAATTACATTGACGAGTATCCCCGGAAGATATTGTCTCCCGCAAACATCCCTTTGAGGCATCACAGGGTTAAGGAAATACTCGGCATTCCCGTCGATCTGTTTGATATCAAGAAGATCCTCCAGGAGCTGGAAATGCAGGTCAGGGACGGCGAAAAAGGAGACCTGTACGTCACCCCGCCAACGTTCCGGACCGATATTTACCGGGAAATCGATCTCATCGAGGAAATAGCGAGAATTCACGGTTACGGGAATATCCCCGAAACGCAGCCCCATATCTCGGAAAAGCCGGAAACCCACGATCTGAAGAAAATCGTCGAAGAAAAGGTGAGAACAATTTTCCTCGGCAACGGTTATACCGAGGTTATCAACTTCAGTTTCACATCGCCGCAATCAGCCGACATTTTGAACTTCGGCCCTGAGAGCGAGGGCAGAAAATTCGTGAAGATAATCAATCCGCTCACCGAAGACCAGTCGGTCATGAGGACCAATCTTGTTTATGGCCTGCTCGGCGCAATGAAGCGCAATGTTTTTTCCGGTTCGGAAGACCTGAAAATATTCGAACAGGGCAAGGTCTTTATTGCCAGAGGGGCGGATGAACTTCCCCTGGAAAAATCCCGGCTGGCGGCCCTGGTATCCGGTTCAAGGTATTCCGATTTCTGGAGGGCGGCCGAAAGTTCAGATTTTTACGATATAAAAGGTATTTTGGAGGGGATACTGGAAAGCCTGAAGATAACAGATGTCAGCTTCAAGGCCGCTTCGGACATCCCATATCTGCATCCCGGCCGCGCCGCTGAGGTGGTGATCAAAGGGCAGGTTGCGGGATTCATCGGAGACTTTCATCCCGATGTTCTTGAAAAAATGGACCTGAAGAAAAAGGCGGCCGTGTTTGAGATAGATGCGGAGTCTATCGGGTCCGCTTTCTCCGAAGATATACAATATTACGGGATGCCACGTTACCCTGCCGTGACCAGGGATGTCGCGTTTATACTTGGAAATGATATTGAAGCTGAAAAGGCCATAGCAGCGGCAGATGTCCAACACCAAGATTTGCTTGATAAAATAGAAGTCTTTGATATATATACTGGCAAAAATATTCCTGAGGGTTCCAAGAGTTTAGCCCTCAGGTTCACCTACCGATCTGCCGAAAAGACTCTTACCGATGACGAGGTGAACAAGGTCCATGGAGCTGTAGTCCGGGCGATTATGGATGCAACATCAGCGAAAATAAGGGGAGAATAAATCAGGTCCTGTCACAGGAGGAGTTCATGACAAAAATCGATATTATCCAGAATGTATACGACAAGTTGGGGTTATCAAAGAAAGAATCCGCCAAAATAGTCGAGTCTGTATTCGAAATAATCAAAGACAACCTGGCCCAGGGAGAAAAAATCAAGATCTCCGGGTTCGGCAATTTTGCCGTCAAGGAAAAGAAGTCCCGCAGGGGCAGGAACCCTCAGACCGGTGATGAAATCGAGATTTGCGAACGCAGGGTCCTGACCTTCAAATCGAGCCAGGTGCTCAGGAGAGCCCTCAACAAATAATCCTTTGGCTTCATTTACCTGGGAAGGTCAGATATGGTGACAATTCCCGATAAAACTTATTTTCGAATCGGTGAAGTCAGCAGGATCCTTGGCGTTGAACCTTATGTAATCAGGTATTGGGAAACGGAATTCAAGTCGATCAGGCCGGAAAGATCGAGTTCATCCCAGCGCCTCTATCGAAAAAAAGACCTGGAACAACTTCTCCTCATTAAAGACCTGCTGTACAATAAAAAATTTACGATCAACGGGGCCCGGCAAAAGCTTCTCGATCTCAGGAGATCAGGTTCAAAAGAGCTTGAAGTTTCTGAAAACGACAAACTCCTGGAGATCAAGAAGGGGCTTCAGGAACTGAGGAAGATGATAGGTTAGACTACAAAATCCGAAATAGACACAAAAAAGCCGATCAGGCGGTCTGACCGGCTTTTTAAATTTATTTTTTGGATCTCTTGGAAGCCTTGAGGGGATTAATTTTCTGGACTACCTCTTCTTTGCCTTTCTTTACATGGGAAGCCGTTGGACAACCTCCAATAGCCCATTTCGCTTTCGGATCGGGATAAACCCGGCAATACTTGGCTGACGTATATTCAATCACCTTATTGCAGCCTTCGCATTTTTCCACAATAATATTGCAGATCCCACCATTAAATCCGCACCCCTTCTTGCTCATGAAAGCACATTCTGCTCCTGCCTTCACTGTGTCACAAACCATTGGAATCACCCCCTGTTTTAAATTAACAAATTAAAACCGGATCAAACTGAATGATCCGGTCTCTGAGCCGATCATTAAATCAAACTTATTTAACAGTTCAAAACCATGTTGTCAAGAAAATAACGCCGAAAACCCCCATATTCATTGACTGCACTGGTCAACTATGTTAAGAACCCAAAATTGTATCGAGCCCGGCCGGGCTCCAATATTGGAGAGGAAGTGTTCACAAAAAAAAACAAAGAGCTCTGGAATGTTTATGTCAGGTCTCTTTCCATCCATTCTTCCCGGAATTTCTGGAGGATGCAGAATCTGGGCTTTGCCTTTTCGATTGCCCCGGTCTTAAAGAAATTAGCTGAAAATAAAGAGCAGGCAGCAAAGATGCTGGAGAGGCATTTGCAATTGTTCAGCACTAATCCATATATGTCCGGTCCGATAATCGGTTCTGTTATTAAGCTCGAGGAGGAACTCGATCGCGGGGGCGATTGCCCCGATGCCGACCAGCTGAAAAAGACCCTGATGGCGCCGTATGCCGCCATGGGCGATTCCCTGTTCTGGGGGTCCCTCAAGCCGTTTGCCTCCGCTATGGGGGTTTTGGGCGCTCTCAAGGGCTTTCTTGGCGCCCCTCTCGTTGTGCTGTTCATATTCAATCCCGTTCCGTTCTGGGTGAGTATAAGGGGTTTTTTTGAAGGATACAGACGGGGAAAGGACGGAATTGAATTTTTAAGAACCGCCAACCTGCCCCGGATGT
>JBDKTK010000009.1:0-5306 GCA_039680225.1 Syntrophaceae bacterium | reverse complement strand
GACAAGCTCTATCCCCGAAATGTACAGCTCGAAACGCTCCGCCACTGCCGGGTCGCTTTGCTTGGCCCTGGCCAGCGCGCCCAGTTCCACCGGGTAATCGTAAAGAAAAACCGGCCGGCCGTTGCCGAGCTGCGGCTCTATGGAAAAGGCCATGAGTTCATTGAAAGTCCCAGCCTTCAGGGCTTCTTGCATCGAAGTCCCGGCGTATTGCAGGAAAGCCTCGCCGACCGAAACCCGCGGCCAGGGACTCCCCAGTTCGATTTCATTCCCCCCGTATGTGAACCTCTCGCGAGCGAACAGCTCCCGGCATACAGACCTGAAGAGCGCCTCGCAATCCTCCATCAGGGAACCATAATCCCCCCCTGCGCGGTACCATTCCAGCATCGTGAATTCGGGCAGATGGCGCCCTCCCCTTTCCTTCTCCCGAAAGCAGCGGCAAATCTGGAATATGCGGGGATACCCGGCGGCGAGCAGGCGTTTCATGCACAGCTCGGGAGAGGTCTGCAGGAACCAATCGCCGGAGGCAACGGCGTCGATATGGGATTCGGGGGCCGGCGCCGGGATGCGGCAGGGCGTTTCAACTTCGAGGAAATCCCCCTCCAGGAAGAAACGCCTGATGGATTGAATTATCCGGGAACGCAGTTGCAGCGCCGTTTTTTTTCTTCCCGGATAATCTTCCGACATTCTTTCTTCTACTTGACGCGGGTCAGGTACTCGCCCGAGCGGGTATCGACTTTGATTTTTTCGCCTTCCTCGACAAAAGGCGGCACCAGGATTTTATACCCTGTCTCAAGTATTACCGGCTTGTAATTTCCGGAAACGCTGTCGCCCTTCGCCCAGGGCTCGGCCTTGACAACCAGAAGGTCCACGGAATTGGGCGGGGTCACGCCGATCGGCCTTTCTTCGAAGAACAGGATGGAGACTTCCATGTTTTCAATCAGGAAATTCTTGACGTCGCCGACCTGTTCGTCATTAAGGAAAACCTGCTCATAATTTTCGACGTCCATGAAGCAGTACTGGTCATTTTCCTTGTACAGGTACTGCATCTTCCTTTCGCGCATTTCGGCCGGCTCGAAAGAATCAACGTCCCGGAAGGTGCGCTCGAACTGGGCGCCCGTGATCATGTTGCGCAATTTACAGCGGTAAAGGGACTGGCCTTTTCCTGGCTTCACGAAATTGAATTCCACGATCTGGTACGGCTCCCCGTCAATCTTCAGCCGCAGGCCCTTCCGCAAGTCACTGGCAGTATACATACGAATCTCCTGAATTTGATGATGCCGGCCGAAAGTTGCCGGCCCGAAAAAGAAATAGAGAATTTATGTGGAAGATGTATCATAAAAATGCCAAATCTTCAAAGGACTTTGTCCCCCCGTAAAACGGCCGGCCGATATTTTCCTTGTACAGCGGCGTTTTTTCGGGTACTCAAAACAGGTCTAAACATTGGATGAATCATGAATTACGTTCTGAATTGCACGGCAGACTATCACAGGAAAAGGCTCGATACGCTCGGATGGGAGCTGACCATGTGCAACTCGCTGGAAGCGCCGGAGAGCCCCTGCCGGATGCTCCTCGACCGCCCCGATTCATATGGGAACCTGTTGCACGATTTCCTCGCGCAGGAAATCCCTTTCGACAGGATAAAAAAAGTCCTCGAGGTCGGGGGCGGTTACGGCTGCCTGATGCGCGATTTCCTGATGAGGGACAGCGGGCTGGAAGCGGTCATGCTCGATATATCTCCATACCTCCTCGAAAGGCAGCGCAACAGCCTGGCATTTGCGGCTGAAGAAAATCGGGTCCGGTTCGTCGAGGAGAATTTCCTGGAAACCGATCCCGGCTTCCCGGCCTCTTTCGACCTTGCGATATTAAACGAGAACCTGGGGGATTTCCCCACGCTTACGAGTATCACGCGGGAGTTCTTTTACTCGCCTTACAGCCGCTTTGACGACAACCTGCTTGCCGCAAGGCAGAGTTTCCTCAAGTACAACCTGGAAATCCCCGAGCGTTATCCGTTCAACATAAACATGGGCGCCATCCAGGCCCTTGAAAAATTATGCTCCAGCGGGATACAATACATCTTTCTAAGCGAGCACAGCTGTGAGGCGACTCTCGGGTCAGGGGGCATTCCAAAGAAGATAAGGCTCAAGGGCCATGACGAATATACGATCAAATTCAGCTTCCTGGAAAAGGTGGCCGGTTATCACGGATACGAAGCAAAAAGGGGATTCATGGCGGATTACCTGCATGTGAATACAAATTTCGACCTCGATTTCTGCGGGGCCGCCCGCGAAGACGCGGAGGCGGCGCGCCATTTTCTGGAAGACACTTATCTTTACGAGTACCTGCTCCTTTCTAAAAAGGCCTGAGTTCCTCTTGCACAGGAGGAAACATGACGGACTGCATCCAGTGCGGGAAATGCTGCCACACTGATTTCTTTGCCTATACGAGGCCCGATGACCTCGCGCGGTGGCAGAGGCAGGGCAGGGAGGACATCCTCCAGGTTATTAGAAACGAAAGCCCTATCTGGACCGGGGACAGGCTTATATCGGCAAGGGACGGGCGGCACCTGCGCTGCTGCCCCTTTCTGGTGTGGGAGGGGGACAGGCATGCCTGCTCCATTTATGAAACCCGGCCGCTCATCTGCCGGGATTTCGAGCCGGGCTCGTCCCACATATGCCCGCTGTTCCGGGAAAAAGAAAATACGCGAGGAGAAATCTTATGATCGCTGAATTGAAAAAAGGGGTTTACTGGGTCGGCGCAGTGGACTGGGGACTGAGGCATTTTCACGGCCATGAGCTTTCCACCCATCGCGGCTCGACGTACAATTCGTACCTGGTCCTTGATGAAAAGACCGTCCTCGTAGACACCGTCTGGGGGCCTTTCCAGGACCAGCTGATCGAAAACATCAAGCAGGTTATCGACCCCGGGAAAATAGACATCGTCGTGGCCAACCATGCCGAGACGGACCATTCCGGGGGGCTCAATGCCGTCATGCGCTGTGCGCCGGATGCAACCCTTGTCGTATCAAAACGGGGCGAGGAAAGCATCGAGGGGCATTACCACCAGCCGTGGAATTTCCGCCAAGTGAAGACCGGGGAGAAAATCAATATCGGGACAAACGACCTTGTTTTCGTGGAAGCCCCCATGCTGCACTGGCCGGACAGCATGTTCACGTACCTCACGGGCCACAATATCCTCATGCCCAACGACGCCTTCGGGCAGCATTACGCAACGGACTTCCGCTTCAACGACCAGGTGGACGCCGAAGAGCTTTACGAGGAAGCGATTAAATATTACGCCAACATCCTCACCCCGTTCAGCGCCCTCGTGCTCAGGAAAATCGACGAGGTGCTGGCCCTCAACCTGCCCGTGGACATCATCGCCCCGAGCCAGGGCGTGATCTGGAGGTCCGATCCGCTGCAGATCGTGAACAAATACCGCGAATGGGCGTCGCAGGTCCCGCAGAAGAGCGCTGTCATCCTTTTCGACACCATGTGGCAAGGGACCCGGAAAATGGCGGAGGCGATCGGGGATGGTTTGAGCAAAGAGGGTGTGCCCAACAAAATATTCCCCATGGCGACCTCGGACCGCAATGACGTCATAACCGAGATATTCAAGGCCAAGGCTGTGGTCGTCGGCTCCCCCACTCTGAACAACGGCCTGCTCCCCACGATCATGCCGATCCTGGAAGACCTGCGGGGCTTGCGGTTCCAGAACAAGATCGGCGCCGCCTTCGGGACCTACGGCTGGAGCGGCGAGTCGGTCGGCATTATCGAGGAGCACTTGAAGCGCTGCAAGATCCCGCTCGTCTGCCCCGGGATAAAGGCCAAGTGGCAGCCCAAGCCCCCCGACCTGGAGGCATGCGAAACGCTCGGCAGGACGATTGCGGAAGCTGTGAAGAAATAAGAACATCGCTCCCCAAGCCGGATCAAGCGGTTTTAAAAAAGGGCAGGCCAAAAGCCCGCCCTTTTCAATCTGAAATCTCAAATCTGAAATCTTTAACATGGCCGGGCTACTGGACGGCCCCGTACTTTTTAAGCAGCGCTTCGACACCCGCGGCAAGCCTGGCGTACCCTGCCGCATTGGGGTGTATGTAATCGGCCTTCAGGTCCCGGGTGGTGAGGATTTCCAGAATTATCCCATCTTCAAGAGGGACCTTCATTTTCTCTGAGATTGATTTATAAAATCCCGCGGTTTCCGGGACCAGTTTGGGTTTGGGAACGCCGATCAGGACGACTTCGGCGCCCTGCGCCCTGATCAGTTTTATCATTTCCACGATGTTCTTTGAAGCAGCGTCCAGGTCCAACCTCCTCAGGATGTCGTTCCCTCCATGACACAGGATCACGAGCTTCGGATGGTTCTCGGCAAGGGCCCGGGGCAGGCGCTTCAATCCCTGTTCGGAAGTTTCACCCGGTATTCCCGCATTCACGACTTTTCGCTTGATGGCTGCCTGCAGGACATCCGGGTATGATTGCCCCGGCGGCGCCCCGGTCCCGAACGTGACGCTGTCACCAAAAGCGAGGATGACTCCATCGGGCGGGACGGGCGAGAGTTTGGCCTCTTTCGAACCGCAGGCGCAAATCAGAATAACTGCAAGCAGTATGAAAAGAGGAAATAGGCGCTTGATATTCATTAAGAAGCAAGTCCCGCTTTCAATATCGCCTCAAGGGCTGATTCTCCGTATCAGGTTTCGCTGCGCTCAATGCAGCCTGTAATCAATGGCGCTTGTACCCGAACCTCTCTTCAAAAATCGGGGCAGTCAGGTTGTCCACCGGGACGTAGTCGTCGGTCAGGACGAATGAGGGGTGGTCCTGCAGATATTTCTGCAGCAAATCGTCGGAGAAGACGTGGGAGTTAATTTTCTTCTTTCCATTCTCCCCTATGACCCGGACAAAATCATTGAGGTCAAGATCTTTCCTGCTTGCAACGATGACGCATGTGCTGATGCCTTTGCGCTGCGCGCCGATCGTCAGAACGTGCACTTTTCCCTTTCCGAATACCTCCTCCAGGGTCCGGAGATAAGCAGGCATGAAGAGCCCGTTTTCAAAGCTGTCTATGATGTTGGCCATCAGGATGCCGTCGGGCTTGAGCAGTTCGGCGCACGACCGGTTGAATTCCACCGTGGTCAGATGGTAAGGGATCGAGATATCGTTGAAGGCGTCGCCGAAGATGAAATCATAACTGCCCTTCTCCTTGCAGTTCATCACAAACCAGCGGCCGTCTTCGTTAAATGACCTTATTTTTGTATCCCGGGACACGCCGAGAAAAGTCAGGGCGGCTTTCGTCACTTCCGGATCGATCTCCACGAC
>JBDKTK010000008.1:0-6671 GCA_039680225.1 Syntrophaceae bacterium | reverse complement strand
ATTATGAGGAAGTGCCGGCTTTCCAGCAGGAAAAGATTATAGCGGCCTCGAAGAAAGAAGACTGATCAACACAAGGCGGGTCTTCTGACCCGCCTTTTTTATGGATTTTATGGAATCAAAAATATACCAGAAAATAACTGCGGGAATCCTCACCGTGAGCGACAAGGGATCGCGCGGAGAACGCGAAGACCTGAGCGGCCTTGAAATCCGCAAACTGCTCGAAACCCTGCCTGCCGAGGTGCTCCATTACGAGATTATCCCGGACGAAGCCGATATAATCGCCGACAGGCTCATCCACCTTGCCGACGTCAGGCATCTCGACCTCATCCTGACGACGGGCGGAACGGGGGTCAGCCCCAGGGACGTAACGCCCGAAGCCACCCTGCGGGTCATTGAAAAAGAAATCCCGGGCCTGGCGGAACTGATGCGCCTCAAGAGCCTGGAGATCACGCCCCATGCCGCGCTCTCCCGCGCCGTTGCCGGCATCCGCGGCTGCTCGCTTATCGTCAACCTCCCGGGAAGCCCCAAATCCGTCCGGGAGAACCTTGCCGTAATCCTGCCTACATTCCGCCATGCCGTGGAAAAGATCAAGGGCGACCCGTCAGACTGCGCAGCGCAATAAACTTCCAAATGAAACAACGGTCTTTCGATCGGGACTTTTGAAACCCTGACCGGACGGGCTTTCAGGACGCTCTCGGTCCACCCGTATGAGAGTATGTACCGGGTCGACGACTTTGTGCATTACCTGGAAAAAATCGGAACCCAATTCCCGCCCGCGCAGAGGGAATGATGAGCCGGCCACTTTGCGCAGTTTCATCCGGGCCAGATGCGCCATTGCCCTGCCCTTAAGCCTCCCAACCGGGATTCCATATACCGCAATATTCTTCCACCTCCGATCTTTATATAATTTGAAAGCTCTTTCCAGTTGGCCTAACATAAAAACATCGGGGGATTTAAACGATGATTCCTGTAAAGAAAGGGACATATCTAACCGGATTATTCGTGATCTTCCTTTCGACATACTCCCAGTATTTTGTCGAAGGGTACGGTCCCCTTACAGGGGCGCTCGTTGTTTACGGGATACCCATCATCTGGATCAGCGTATTCTTCGGCCCGGATATATTCGGCAGGGCATTCAGGAACAACGCCCTTGCCCTGAAATACGGGATGGGATATTTCGGCGTATTCTCGGTGGTGGGCGCCGCTGTTTCCGGGATCATTATCCTGGTCCTCACGACGGTCGACCCCCAGTCGCTGGAACTGCTTGACCAGGCCAATCCCGTCCTGCACGTGCCGCGCAAACTTGCCTGGATCATGGTGTTTGTTTCCATCTTAGGCATCGGGCCGGCCGAAGAGTATATCTTCCGGGGTTTCGTGTTCGGCGGGCTGTTGACGATCTACCATAACCGCCACTGGATTTTTCTGGCGTTTGTCTCATCGGTCCTGTTCGCGGCGGTCCACTTCTATTACCTTGTCGTATTCGGACTGGCTTCCCTCATACCGTTTGCGGAAATAGTGATGATCGGCATGGCCCTGGGTTTCGCGTACTACCTGTCGGGCGGCAATCTTCTCATACCTGCCCTGATACACGGGGCTTTCGATGCGACAGGGTTCATAGCGGAGGACATCTCGGAGGGGATCGGCTTCGCCCTGAGGTTCTCGATGGTCCTCATCGGGCTGCTGGTGGCCTTCATGATGTACAGGAGAAGGAACCGTCCGGCCGAGTCAGCCGCATCTTGACAAATACGCCGGATACCTGCTTTGGCGGGACAGCCTGGAATTAATTGACTCGTCATTCCCCGGCTTGATCCCTGCTTTCGCAGGGACGAATCCATTCTTTTTTTCAAACAAAATTACGGGGGGGAAGATTTCCTCCATACCCGCTTTTCGTATGAAAAAATTAATGGGGCCCTGGCGGAAGGGATCGAGGCAGGAATTTCAAATGGCAAATCATCAGGCGAGCAGGTCGGACAAAAACTTTTCCGCCCGCTCCCGGTGGGTGCCGGCCCAGTATATTTTCCCGCATTTAAGGCATTGCATGAACCGGGCCTGTGTCTCATAAACATAAGGCGGGACGAGATTCTCAACAGATTCCTTGGGGACTTCCCGAAGATCGCTGTTGCATTCAAGGCAGATTGTAAACAGGTTTTCCGGCTTGATTTCCAGTTCCGGGACTTTTTCCTTCAGTTCCCTGATCTGGTCCCTGATCCTGTCACTCTGGAGGATGATCATCCTGCCCCGGAAGTTCCGGTTCACAAGGTCCCGGCGCCTGGAGAGCACGATCCGCTCTTCCCGGCGCGCCCTGTTGAGGAAATCCCTGTCAACCCCGCGGGGCTCGAATACCGTGTCATAACCGATGGCCCGCAGCCATCGCGCAAGCCTGCCCAGCGTCCCGTCGGAAATGAATTTCAGTTTCATGGATATCAGGAAAGGTACTCTTTTTTAAACACCTGGGGGGCTTCGCTCGCCAGCTGTCCCTTGCGCAGGTTGTAAATCTCGGTTTCCAGGTTCTGCAGCTCTTTTCTGATTTTGGAGATTGTCCTTCTCAGCCTGATCCTGTCCACCAGTCCGAGGAACCCGGAAAAAACCACCCCGGCCAGGAATGAAAAAAAGATCAGGAGATACACGGGGAGCGGCTGGCTCATAAAATTAAAGTAGTACAGGTTTACCTCTCCGGTGTTCTGCGGGGAGAATGTTATGGCGAGCAAGACCAAAGCCAGGACAATAAACGTCACCAAAAATTTCATTTATCCCTCCTGATCGGGTTTCTCAAAATGAGGAAGAAGAGCTTTGTATGTTACTTTGATGTCCTCCGGGATGACCCTTGTACAGCCGATAGTGGTGATAAAATTGCTGTCGCCGCCCCAGCGCGGGACAATATGGATATGCATGTGGTCGTCTATGCCCGCCCCCGCCGCCTTCCCCAGGTTCATCCCGATGTTGAGCCCCTGGGCGCACATTTTTTCCTTGAGTATCCTGGCGCTGAGCCGTGTGGCGTTCATGAGGGCCAAATCTTCTTCTTCCGTGAGCTCGTCCAGGTCACTCACATGCCGCCGCGGTATGACCAGCAGATGCCCCGTGTTGTAGGGATACTTGTTCATAATCACGAAAACACGATCGTTTTCGTAGAGCACCAGGTTATCGTCCCGGATAGAATCCTTGCAGAAGACACAGCCCTCGGGCTTTTCACCCTTTATGAACTCCATCCTCGATTGCGCGTATATTATGTCCATTGTTAAATGAATTCCTTCCTGTTTATTTCCAGTATCCGGCCCGTTACAGACCCGCTGTTTACCTCCAGGATGCCGACCGTGTTGCGCGCGGCGAATACCCTGTCCGTGGGCGATCCCGGGTTGAAGCACAGGACGCCGTCCCTGACGTGGTTGGCCGCGGAATGGGTATGCCCGTAAACAAGGCAATCGATACGATCAAACTGCCTGAGCAGTTTGGCCTCGATTCCGAACGGCATCCCCCAGCCGTGGATCAGGCCTATCCTGGCGCCTTCAACTTCGATGATGAGTTTTTCCGGGAGAACATCGTCCCGGTCCATGTTGCCCCGGACAGCCCTGATGTCCTTGCCCTCGAATGCCCCCAGGACAGCCGTATCGACCAGGTCGCCGGCATGGAGGACCATCTCGGCCTCCGAGAAGAACTTTTCGGAAATCCTTCTCAGGTACTCGTTCGGTTGCCGCAGGTGGGTATCCGAAATAACTCCAATTTTCACACTGAGAAGATTATAAGAGGGGTTTTAAAAAAACAAGAAAATTTTGAGGAAAAAACGCAATCGAACCGCGCCCTTCCGGACCACCGCTCCCGGCGCGGAAAGGCTGGTTCCGATTGACTTTTTCGCTCGGGGCATTTACTATTTTCCTCCATTTCACGACATAGGAGCTTCCATCATGATCGAATCAGCCCTGGACAGGATAGCCGAGAACATCCTGGCGCTCGACGAGGCATCCCTTTCGGGCCTCTGGGAGAAGTACAAGACACGGATGGAGAACTTCGATTCGACAAGGGAGTGGGAAAAAGCGGTGATAATTTTCTTCATCATCAATTCCGTCCGCATCAAAAACAAGATCTTCAACGACCGTGTCATGGAACGCCAGGAGCACCCTCACGCAAGACACGACGACCGGGATACGGGCAGCCCGCCTGAAAAAAAGCCTTCCGGGAACAAGCCCAATCTGAAAAGGGTCAAGTGATGGAGAAAGAGGCCGCCCTGAAGCGGATCAGGGAACTTCGGGACCTGATCGAGTACCATAACCGCCAGTACTACCAGTTGGACGCACCCGAGATTTCGGATGCCGAGTACGACCGCATCCTCAACGAGCTGAGAGATCTGGAAAGAAAGTGGGCCGGCTATGTCGACATCAGCGATTCGCCGACCCAGCGCATCGGGGCGCCCCCGCTCGAGAAGTTCAATTCCGTAACCCATCTCACCCCCATGCTGAGCCTCTCCAACGCGTTCTCGGAAGAGGAGATAATTGAATTCGACAGCCGCATAAAACGCCTGCTGGGCAATAATGCGGAAACAATTGATTTTGTGGCCGAGCCCAAGATCGACGGCGTAGCGATCAACCTCATCTACGAAAAAGGGGTCCTGACCGTCGGCGCGACCCGGGGCGACGGGTTCGTGGGCGAGGACGTGACGCGGAACCTCAAGACCATCCGCAATGTCCCGCTCAGGATGAAGGAAGGCAGACGTCCCGCACCCTCCCGCATTGAAATCAGGGGCGAGGTCTACATCAGGACGGAAGATTTCAAGAGGCTCAACAAGCGGCGCGAGGAACGGGGCGAGCCCCTCTTCGCCAACCCCCGGAATGCCGCCGCCGGATCGCTGCGGCAGCTCGACTCCCGCATAACCAGGCGCCGCCCTCTCGATATTTATTTTTATGCCCTGGGCGACTCCGAAGGGGTTTCGTTCGCAACGCATTGGGAATTTCTTCAAGCATTGCATGAATGGGGTTTCCGCACCAACGAGCACATAAAACAAGCCCCGGACGCGAATGCCTGCGTCGAATATTACCGCGACATCATGGAAAGGCGGCTCACTTTGCCCTACGAGATAGACGGGGTCGTAATCAAGGTGAACTCCCTTGAACTCCAGGACAGGTTGGGGTCGATCTCGCGCAGCCCGCGCTGGGCGCTGGCCTGCAAGTTCCCGGCCACCCAGGAAACAACCGTGGTGAAAAAGATCGAAGTCTCCGTCGGTCGCACCGGCGCGCTGACTCCCATCGCCTACCTGGAGCCCGTGCGCGTGGGCGGCGTCGTCGTGAGCCGGGCAAGCCTCCACAATATCGACGAGATCAGGAAAAAGGACGTGCGCGATGGCGACACCGTGATCGTCCAGCGCGCCGGCGACGTCATCCCGGAAATCGTCAAGGTAATCGAATCGAAGCGGCCGCACGGCGCCGGGGAATTCGAGATGCCCGAGACCTGCCCTGTCTGCGGGTCCAGGGTGGTGAGGCTTGAAGGAGAGTCCGCCTTCCGCTGCATCGACATAGCCTGCCCCGCCCAGGTCAAGGAGAACATCCGCCACTTCGCCTCGCGCGGCGCCATGGACATCGAAGGGCTGGGCGAAAAGCTCACCTCGGCCCTGGTGGACAACAACCTGATCAGGGACCCGGCCGACCTCTACTATTTGGACAAAGGAGACCTGGTCGGAATGGAACGGATGGCGGAGAAATCCGCGTCCAATATCATGGCAGCCATCGAGAACTCAAAGCGCCCTTCCCTGGAGAAATTCATTTACGCCCTCGGAATCAGGCACGTCGGCGAGCACGTGGCGAGGCTGCTCGTGAAGCGCTGCGGGACGCTCGATGCCATGATGGCCGCTTCCGAAGAGGAACTGGGCAATATCGAAGGCATAGGCCCGATAATCGCCCGGAGCATCAGCCAGTTCTTCCGCGAACCGCGGAATGTTGAGGTCATCGAAAAGCTCCGCAAGGCGGGCGTCAGGCCCGTTGAAAGGGAGCCCGGCAAAGAGCCGGCCAAAGCCGAATCGGCCCTCCAGGGCAAAAAATTCGTCTTCACCGGCAGGCTCGATACTCTCAAAAGGGAACAGGCGAAGGAAATCGTGGAATCCCTTGGCGGCGAATTTACGGATTCGGTCACGAAGAAGACCGATTTCGTAGTGGCGGGCGAAGAGGCCGGCTCAAAACTGGAGAAGGCGCGCAGCCTCGGGATCCCGGTGCTGACGGAAAAGGAATTCCTGGAGATGGCGGGCGGAGGGTAAGACATTTTCTTTAGCAGCTTTGGCCGCTCGGTGAGCCTGTCGAAATGAGCGACCGATGCGCAGAACGATGCGTAGAATGAAAGGTACGGTCATTTCGACAAGCTCAATGACCGGGGGTTGGATCGCTCGTTGGGCCTGTCGAAACGAGCGGCACGGGGCGTAAAAAGTGAGTCACTTCGACAGGCTCAACGAGCGTCTGAATATGGTTTCAAATTGAAACGGGTCCACCTGATAGTATCCGGCCGTGTCCAGGGCGTCTTCTTCCGCGCCCGCACCAAGGCGATGGCCGAATCCCTGGACCTCAAGGGCTGGGTAAGGAACCTGTCTGACGGGAGCGTGGAAGCGGTCTTTGAGGGAAGCGGCCCGGCCGTGAACGAAGCCGTGGAATGGTGCCGCAAAGGCCCGAGCCGCGCGGTGGTAACAAACGTCCTGCAAA
>JBDKTK010000007.1:0-6260 GCA_039680225.1 Syntrophaceae bacterium | reverse complement strand
ATTGCGCGGCTATCTTCGCGGCAAGGGGGATTTCAATCGCTCCGGGCACCCTGATAACTTCGATGTCCTTCGCATCGGCCCCCGACCTGGTAAGGGCATCCAGGGCCCCGTCGATCAGTTTGCCGCTGATGAAATCGTTGAACCGGCTGGCCACAATCCCGAATTTCATGCCCTTGGCAATTATTTTTCCTTCAACAACTTTCGCCATAGCCATTCTCCGTTCAAGGTTTTATTTTCAAGATGTGTCCCATCTTGTCTTTCTTGGTCGAAAGATACCTGATGTTGTTCTCGTTGGGCTCTATTTCGATCGGGACCCTGCCCACAAACTTTATCCCGTAACCCTCGAGGCCGACTATCTTCTTGGGGTTGTTTGTCATGAGCCTGATCTTCTTCACGCCGAGGTTGACGAGGATCTGCGCCCCTATCCCGTAGTCGCGCAAGTCAGGCTTGAACCCGAGTTCAATGTTCGCCTGAACGGTATCCAGACCCTGTTCCTGCAGTTCATAGGCCTTTATCTTGTTGGCCAGGCCGATCCCGCGGCCTTCCTGGTTCATGTAGACGATAATCCCCTTGCCTTCCTTCTCCACCATGTGCATGGCCGTGTGGAGCTGGTCGCCGCAGTCGCAGCGCGCCGAACCGAAGACGTCGCCCGTAAGGCACTTGGAATGGACGCGGACGAGCACCTCGTCATCGGGGCCGATCTCGCCCTTGACCAGCGCCACGTGCTGCATGTGGTCAATGTCGTTTTCAAAAACTATTATCCTGAAATCGCCGCCGTAATGCGTGGGAATATTGGCAGTCGCAATCCGCCGGACAAAGCTCTCAGTCTGCATCCGGAACTGGATGAGGTCGGCTATAGTAACAATTTTGAGCCCGTGTTCCCTGGCAAATACCTCCAGGTCCGGCATGCGGGCCATTGTCCCGTCATCTTTCATAATCTCGCAGATGACGCCCGAGTGCTTAAGGCCGGCCATCCTTGCCAGGTCCACCGAGCCTTCCGTCTGGCCTGTCCTGACCAGAACGCCTCCGTCCTTGGCGCGGATCGGGAAAATGTGCCCGGGGCTGACGATGTCGTCCGGCTTGGTCCCGTCGGCAACGGCCGTCAATATGGTGGTGGCGCGGTCTGCCGCTGAGATGCCTGTAGTGACGCCCTTCCTTGCCTCTATCGAAACTGTAAAAGCGGTGCCGAATCTCGATTTGTTCGAGGTGACCATGAGCGGCAGTTCAAGCCTGTCCGCCATTTCATTGCTGAGTGTCAGGCAAATAAGACCGCGGCCGTTTTTGGCCATGAAATTGATCGCCTCGGGCGTGGCCAGTTCCGCGGCCATGCAGAGGTCGCCTTCGTTCTCCCGGTCCTCATCGTCCACGAGGATTATCATCTTGCCTTGCTTTATGTCTTCAATTGCTTCTTTTATAGTGCTGGTTGCCATTTCTTTCTTCCTATTTAAATCCATGTTCCGCCAGGAAATTCAGGTCAAGACCTTTTTCCGGCGTAAGGAAACGCTCAACGTATTTCCCGATTATGTCCGTTTCAATATTGACCCTGTCGCCGTTTTTCCTGAAACCCAGGGTCGTTTCATCGGCCGTGAGCGGTATAATGTTGATATAAAACCTGCCTGTGACACACCGGTTCACGGTCAGGCTTATCCCGTCCACGGCCACCGAGCCTTTTTCCACGATGTACCGGGACAGCCCGCTTTCGATTTCTATGCCGAATATTATCGAATTTGACTTCGCAGTCCTCTCGACGATCTTGCCGACGCCGTCCACGTGCCCGAGCACGAGATGGCCGCCGAGCAGGTCGCTGACCCGCAGGGATTTTTCCAGGTTGACCCGGTCCCCGCGCTTGAGAGCGCCGATTGTAGTCCTGGCAAGGGTTTCGGCGGATACATCGGCCGTAAAGCCCCTGCCGCCCAGCTTTGTCACGGTCAGGCATGCCCCGTTCACGGCGATGCTGTCCCCGATCTTTGTCTCCGCTGACGTGATGCCCGTTTCAATTTCCAGCAGGGCGTCTTCGCCTTTGCGGGCCAGGGCTTTAACCGTGCCGAGCGCCTGTATTATTCCGGTGAACATTACTTGGTCTCTCTGGCCAGGTCGGACTTCCTTTTTTTCTTCAGGTCTTCAATTTGCTCCAGGAATTCATCCGTATCCCTGAATTGCCGGTAAACGGAAGCAAACCTCACATATGCAACGTCGTCGAGGTCATGGAGCTCTTCCATGACTTTCTCGCCTACCTGCGATGACGGTATTTCCGGGGCCTGGATTTCCCGGCAGGCCTGTTCCACCCTGTCTATCAGCGCTTCGATTGCGGCGATGCTGATCGGCCGCTTCTGGCAGGCCTTCTTGATCCCGGACAGTAATTTTGAACGGTCAAAGGGCTCGCGCCTCCCGTCCTTCTTGATGATGACGGGAAGGACTTCCTCGACGTATTCGTATGTCGTGAACCTCTTGCCGCAGCCCATGCATTCGCGGCGCCTGCGGATCGCATCCCCTTCCTTGCTGTCGCGGGAATCGATGACCCTGCTTTCAATGTGCGCGCAATAAGGGCATCTCATGCCTTCACACTTTCAACCCCGGCTTCCTTGAGGATCTCCTCGGCCATCGGGTCCTGATAACCGTCTTTATACACGACCCTGGTGATTCCTGCATTGATAATCATCTTGGAGCAGATAATGCAAGGGTGATTGGTGCAATACAGCGTCGCTCCCTTGACGCTCACGCCGTGCAGGGCCGACTGGATGATGGCATTCTGCTCGGCATGCAGGCCGCGGCACAACTCGTGGCGCTCTCCCGAGGAGATATTCATTTTCTTCCTCAGGCAGCCCACTTCGGCGCAATGCTTCAGCCCGCTGGGCGCGCCGTTGTACCCGGTCGCCAGGATCCTTTTATCGATAACGAGAACGGCCCCGACGCTGCGCCTCAGGCAGGTCGACCTCCTGGCCACAAGCTTGACTATGTCCAGGAAATACTCGTCCCAGCTCGGGCGCTCCATCATGAAGTTGTCAGCTTTGTCGGCCATTATCCTTTGGCTATCCTTTCGGGATAAAGCGGGAAGCGGCTGCAGAGGTCCTGGACCTCTTTGCGGATTTCCAGGATCCTGTCCTCGCTCCCGATGTCCTTGAGAACATAAGCGATCATCCGGGCGATCTCCACCATCTCGGGTTCTTTCATTCCCCGCGTGGTAATGGCTGGCGTGCCCAGCCTGACGCCGCTCGTCACCATGGGGCTGCGCGTGTCGAATGGTATCATGTTCTGGTTGACGGTGATACCCGCCTTGTCAAGCGCCAGTCCCGCTTCCTTTCCGGTAATGCCCTTTTCGGTCAGGTCGATGAGCATCAGGTGGTTGTCAGTACCGCCCGAGACGAGCCTGAAACCGGCTCCCATCAGCTCGGCCGCCAGCGTTTTGGCATTTTTGACTATCTGTTTCTGGTAATTCTTGAAGTCATCAGAGAGCGCCTCTTTGAAGGCGACGGCCTTGGCCGCGATCACGTGCATGAGGGGGCCGCCCTGGCTGCCCGGGAACACGCGGCTGTCAAGGGTCTTGGCATAATCCGCCTTGCACATGATGACGCCGCCGCGGGGTCCGCGCAGGGTCTTGTGCGTTGTCGTAGTTACGAACTGACAAACCGGGATGGGGCTCGGGTGGATGCCGGCGGCGACCAGCCCGGCGATGTGCGCGATATCGGCCATGATGATCGCGCCGGTTGCATCGGCTATCTGACGGAATTTCTCAAAATCAATTGTCCGCGGGTAGGCGCTTGCGCCGACCACGATTATTTTCGGCTTGTGTTTCTTCGCCTGGTCCTCGACCTCGTTGAAGTCGATCGTTTCTGTCTGCCTGTCCACGCCATAGGCGACCACTTTATAAAGCTTTCCGGAGAAATTTGCCGGGCTTCCGTGGGAGAGGTGGCCGCCGTGGGCCAGGTTCATGCCCAGGATCGTGTCGCCGGGGTTGAGGGCCGCGAAATAAACGGCCATGTTGGCCTGGGTCCCTGAGTGGGGCTGCACGTTCACGTGGTCCGCGCCGAAAATCTGCTTGGCGCGCTCGATGGCAAGGGCTTCCACTACGTCGACGTATTCACATCCGTAATAGTATCTTTTCCCCGGATACCCCTCGGCGTACTTGTTTGTCATGATGCTGCCCTGGGCTTCCAAAACGGCCTCGTCGACGAAATTCTCAGAGGGGATAAGCTCGAGCTTGCTGGACTGACGCTTTGTTTCCTGCCAGATAGCCTCGGCGACTTCCGGATCAACTTTTTTCAAAATGGACATTCAGATCCTCCTCCATGGCGTGCAAATCAACAGCACTTTATTTGCAGGGCGGACTCAAACCGCCTCAATTCTGCCTGCTTATCAGGACTTTATAGAATCTATTTTGGCCAGGCGTCTCGCATGGCGCTCATCCCCGGAGAAAGCGGTATCGAGCCATACGCCTGTTATCTCTTCGGCCAGAGCAGCTTCCGTAAACCTCGCTGCCAGCACGAGAATGTTTGAATCATTGTGCTCGCGGCTCAAACGGGCCAGTTCCGGAATGAGGCACAGGGCCGCCCGGACGCCCGGATACCTGTTTGCCGTTATGGACATACCGATTCCCGAACCGCAGATCAGGATGCCCCTGCCGGCCTTGCCGGAACTGACCAGCAAAGCGACTTGCGATCCGAAATCAGGGTAGTCCACCGGCTCCGGAGAATACGGTCCCACATCGTCGACCTGATATCCGCGTCCGGCAAGATATCTTTTCAGCTTCTCTTTCAATTCGCGGCCGGCATGGTCGGAACCTATGGCCAGCCTGGGTCGTTCATCCATTATATTCTCTGAATATCAATACCGCGTTGGCCCCGCCGAACCCGAACGCGTTGCTCATTACATTCCTGATTTTTGCCGGGCGGGCCCGGTGCGGCACAAAGTCCAGGTCGCACCCGGTGTCCGGGTTACCGAGGTTTATCGTCGGGGGGATGATCCCATCCTGCATCGCCTTGACGCAAATCGCGGCCTCCAGCCCTCCCGAAGCCCCCAGCAGGTGGCCCGTCATGGACTTGGTGGAACTCACGGCCATTGCCCGGCAATGTTCGCCGAATACTTCCTTTATAGCCTGGGTTTCGTATAAATCATTGAGCGGCGTCGAAGTGCCGTGCGCGTTCACGTAGTCTATATCTTCGGGCCTCATGCCGGCGTCTTCCAGGGCCATCCTCATGCACCGGACCGCGCCCTCGTGGCCGGGAGGAGGAGCTGCGATATGGAAGGCGTCGCTCGTCAGACCGTAGCCCGCGACCTCCGCGTGGATTTTCGCGCCCCTGTCGAGGGCCGCCGAGAGCTCTTCCAGGACCAGGATCCCGCACCCCTCACCCATCACGAAGCCGTCGCGCCCCGCATCAAAAGGCCGGCTCGCCTTTTCCGGTTCATCGTTGCGGGTCGAGAACGCCCGCATCGACCCGAACGCGGCGTATCCCAGCGGCGTGATGGCGGCTTCCGATCCGCCCGTGATCATGGCGTCGGCATAGCCGTCCCTGATGAGCCTGAATGCTTCCCCTATGGAATGGGACCCTGACGCGCATGCGGTGACCACGCAACTGATCGGGCCTTTCGCGCCGAAACGGATGGAGACCTGGCCGGCTGCGAGGTTGGCCAGCGCTGCCGGGATTGTAAACGGTGAAACCTTCTTGAAACCGCCGTTGTTGAGGACGTCTTTTTCCTGCTCGATCGTCGCGAGCCCGCCTATTCCGGACCCGATAAGCACCCCGGTCCGGCCGGCGTTGCCCGGACCTATCTTGAGCCCCGAGTCGGCCAGCGCCATTTCGGAACAGGCCAGGGCATATATTATAAAATCGTCGATCCGGCGCCGCTCCTTGGAACTGACGAAAGCGAGCGGATCAAATCCTTTGAGTTCCCCTCCTATCCGGGTCCTGAACTGCGAGGCGTCAAATTTTGTAACGGTGGAGATGCCCGACTTTCCCGCACAGATCCCGCTCCAGGTCTCCTGGAGGGAATCACCCAGCGGGCTTACCGCGGCAAGCCCTGTTACAACGACCTTCCTCCTCAATCCAAACTCCCGGTAAACACACTTGAAAAGATCAGTTTATCATCCCGCGTTTTCTGACGATGAAATCGATTGCATCCCTGACTGTCCTGATTTTCAAAAGCTCGTCATCTGTGATTTCGATTCCGAAATTTTCTTCCATTGCCATTATGAGCTCTACAATATCCAGGGAGTCCGCCCCCAGGTCATCCATGAACGATGCCTCGGGGATGCATTCCTCCCT
>JBDKTK010000006.1:0-14899 GCA_039680225.1 Syntrophaceae bacterium | reverse complement strand
CGGCCCGAGCTCATCCTGATTGCCACCGGCTCCGAGGTCCAGCTCATCGTGAAGGCCCAGGACGAACTGGAGGCCATAGGCATCAGGGTGCGGGCGGTTTCCATGCCCTCCTGGGAATTATTCGAGCACCAGCCGCAGGAGTACCGCGAATCCGTATTCCCCCCGGACTTGAAAAAACGCATTTCGGTCGAAGCAGCCTCGCCCGAGGGCTGGCACCGGTACGCGGGCTGCGAGGGGGACATTGTCGCGGTGGTCAATTTCGGGTATTCGGCTCCAGGCGCAGAAGTCATGGAGCATTACGGCTTCACCGTGGAAAACGTTGTCCAGCGGGCGCTGAAGCTGCTGGGGAGGAAGTAAAATTCTGTTCCCCCCTGGAAATGGGGGATTAAGAAATAAAAGAAATCAGGAGGAGAATGAATGAACCCCCTGCTCAAAATTCAGGACTTCGGCCAGAGCATCTGGCTCGATTACCTGCGCCGCAACATTATCGTCTCGGGCGGGCTCGAGCGGCTGATCGAAGAGGACGGCCTGCGGGGTGTCACGTCCAATCCCGGCATCTTCGAAAAGGCGATTGCCGGCAGCCACGACTACGACGACGACATCCGGACTCTCTCGCTGGAAGGCAAGGACCCCTTCCAGATCTATGAAGAACTCACGGTGACGGACATCCGGAACGCGGCCGATATCTTCCGCCCCGTGTTCGACAGGACCAGGGGGGCCGACGGATTCGTCAGTCTCGAGGTCTCGCCCTTCCTTGCAGACAATACAGATGCCAGCATCAACCAGGCCCGGCACCTGTGGTCCGTGGTCGACCGTCCCAACCTGATGATCAAGATACCGGCCACGAAAGAAGGCGTTCCCGCCATCCGCAAATGCCTCGAGGAAGGCATCAACATCAACATAACGCTCCTCTTCGGGATCCCCCGCTATCGGGAGGTGGCCGAAGCCTATCTTGCGGCGATGGAAAAGCGCGCCGCCGAAGGCAAACAGTTGAAAGGGATCTCGTCGGTTGCAAGTTTTTTCCTGAGCAGGATCGACACGCTTGTCGACCCGCAACTGGAAAAGATTAAGGCCCGGGGCGGCGGCAATGCCGGGCTCGCCTCGTCGCTCATCGGCGAAGCCGCAATCGCCAGCGCCAAAACGGCTTATAAGATTTATAAGGATATATTCGGTTCGGAGCGTTTCCGGAAACTCGAGCAAAAGGGCGCGCGGCCCCAGCGCCTTCTGTGGGCCAGCACCAGCACGAAGAACCCCGCTTACAGCGACGTGAAATATGTGGAGGCCCTGATCGGGCCGCACACGATCAACACCCTTCCCCCCGAGACAATCAACGCCTACCGCGACCACGGCAAGCCCGAGGCCAGGCTGGAAGACGGGATGGAGCAGGCGGAGCAGAAATTGACCAGCCTCGCGAAAGTCAAAATCGATATCAACCAGGTCACCCGAAAACTGGAAGAAGACGGCATCAGGAAGTTCAGGGAGCCTTTTGAAAAGCTCATGGATTCGATCAGGAGGGGAATCGAAAAAGCGGTCAAAGGCCCTGTGGACACGGAGATACTCCGCCTGGGAGAGGATGCGGCCGGACAGCTGGAGGTCGATCTCACCCAGGTAAGGGACGTCCCCCTCCTGCGGACGCTCAAGCCGCGCATTGAAGAAATGAAAAAGAATCATTTCCCCGAAAGGCTCTGGAAAAAAGACCCGACCCTCTGGAAGCAGGACCCGGAGGAGCAGAAAAGCATCAGGCAGGGCCTGGGCTGGCTGCATGTGGCGGAGAAAATGGAAGAGCACGCGGAGGGCCTGCTCGAATTTGCCCGGGAAATAAAACGGGACGGGTTCAAACATGTGGTCCACATGGGAATGGGCGGCAGCAGCCTCGCCCCGCTCGTCTTCCAGAGGACGTTTCACACCGGTGAGAACGGCATCCCGCTCACCGTCCTCGACACCACGGACCCGGCAACCATCCTGGAGATAGAAAACAGCGTGCCCCTGAAAGAGACCCTTTTCATAGCCGCCAGCAAATCGGGCACCACTGCCGAGCCGATCGCGTTCGAGGATTACTTTTACGACAAGGTCAGGAAAATCAGGAGCGGCAGGGCGGGCGAAAACTTCGTGGTCATTACCGACCCGGATACCCCGCTGCAGAAAACAGCCGAAGAGAGGAAATACCGCCGCTGTTTCCTGAATTACTGCGACATTGTGGGGCGGTATTCCGCCCTGTCGTGCTTCGGACTCGTCCCGGCGGCCCTCCTGGGCGTCGATATCAGGGAGATACTCGCCCGGGCCTTGAGAATGGCCCATGCATGCAGCGCCGCCGTCCCCTTTGAGAAGAACCCGGCGATGATGCTGGGCGTGGCGATGGCCGAGCTTGCCTTGAGGGGGCGCGACAAGCTCACTTTCCTGCTTCCGGCCCCTGTTGCGAGCCTGGCGATGTGGCTGGAGCAACTCGTTGCGGAAAGCACCGGCAAGGAAGGAGTCGGCATCCTCCCCGTGGCCGGGGAGGCCCCGGGAAATTACGATGTCTACGGCGAAGACAGGCTGTTCGCCCATATCGGGATAAAGAAGGACCCGGACCCGCGGATACTCGATTCGCTCAGGAACCTCGAGGCCTGCCGGGAGCCGGTCGTCGACATCCACCTGGAAGACGCGTTTGATATCGGGCAGGAATTCTTCCGCTGGGAAATGGCAACAGCCGTTGCCGGGTCTGTACTCGGCATAAACGCTTTCGACCAGCCCAATGTGCAGGAAAGCAAGGACAATACGAACCTGCTGCTGGAAGAAGCTTCGGCTACCGGCAGCCTGGCCCAACCCGGGCCCGCAATGCGCGAAGGCGGCCTGTCGTTTTACGGCCCGGCAAAAAAGGGCAATGCTTCCGGGTATCTCGCGGAGTTCTTTTCCCAAAGGCGCACAGGAGATTATATTGCGCTTCAGGCCTACCTGACCGAATCTCCGGAAACAGAAACGAGCCTCCAGGGGATCAGGATAAAACTGCGCGACACCTTCGGGCTTGCGACCACCCTGGGCTACGGGCCCAGGTACCTGCATTCAACAGGGCAGTTTCACAAGGGGGGGCCCGATAACGGCCTTTTCGTCCAGTTTGTCTCCGATGACCGGACTGAGGCCCCGATCCCGGGCCGCAAATACGGTTTCGGCACGTTCAGGCAGGCCCAGGCGCTGGGCGATTTCGAGGCCCTCCGCAAACACGGGCGCAGGGTGGTGAAAGTGAATCTCGGGCCGGACGTGATCAGCGGCCTGAAGCAATTCCGGGGGATAATGGACGAGGCCGTATCCGGGGCATAAAAATGAACATCACGACCGTGTTCATGGACATCGGGGGCGTGATCCTCACCAACGGCTGGGACCATAATATGAGGAAGCTCGCCGCCTGGACCTTTGACCTGGATTATGACGAATTAAATGAGCGCCATCACCTTACTTTCGGAACTTATGAAGAAGGGAAACTCTCGCTTGAGCAGTACCTTGAGCGGACCATTTTTTACAGGGAAAGGCCCTTCTCGAAAGATGATTTCCGCAAATTCATGTATGCGCAGTCGAAACCTTTTCCGGATATGCTGCTCCTGATGCGCAGCCTGAAACTGAAGTACAAACTGAAAATGACGGCCATAAGCAATGAGGGACGCGAACTAAGCATTTACCGGGTGCAGAAATTCCGGCTCAATTCATTGATAGACATTTTCATTTCCTCGGCTTTTGTGCATTTCCGCAAACCGGACGAGGACATATACAGGATGGCCCTGGACATATCGCAGGCCTCGCCGGACGAGGTGCTCTACATAGATGACCGGGAAATGTTCGTTCAGGTCGCGAGGGGCATGGGGATCAGGGGGATAATCCAGAAAGATTATAAAAACACCGTTCTGGAACTGGGCAAACACGGCCTCACGCCTGACTAGGGTAAAGGACAGGATTTTTACCAATTTACACCAACTCTTCATGCCCGGCCTGATCCCCGCTTTCACAAGGACGCGTCCGGTTTAATTTCCCGGGCCTCCGCTTTCGCGGATGACAGAACTGATAGGGGAGATTCCATGCAGAACAAATACCAGGCAGGCATGATCGGGCTGGGCGAGATGGGGCGCAACCTTGTCCTGAACCTCGCGGGCCACGGCATCAGGGTGGCGGGATACGACAAGGACCCGCAAAAGACGGCGTCCCTCGGAAATATTAATTCCGTTCTCTCCTTCAACAGCCTCGAAGAGCTTGCGGAAGCGCTGGAGAGGCCGCGCGCGATTATGCTGATGGTCCCCGCCGGGCCGCCGGTCGATGCCGTGATCAGAGACCTTTTCCCGCTGCTCGAAAAAGGGGACATCCTGATCGACGGGGGGAATTCGCATTTCCGGGACACCGACGTGCGCTCGAAGATGCTGGAAAGCCGGGGATTCAGATTTCTCGGGATCGGCATTTCCGGAGGCGGCCAAGGGGCCCGGCACGGCGCGAGCCTCATGCCGGGCGGTCCGCGGGACGCCTATAATCACGTGCAGCAGATCATTGAGGCCCTGGCTGCCAGGGTTGACGGCGAACCCTGCGCGGCCTGGCTGGGCCCGGGTTCGGCCGGCCACTACACGAAGATGGTGCACAACGGGATCGAATACGGGCTGATGAGGCTGATATCCGAAACATATGACGTCATGAAGCGCGGCATGGGGTTCAATGACGACCAGCTGCATGCTGTCTATTGCCGGTGGAACGCGACAGAGCTCAATTCTTACCTGCTGGAGATAACTGAACATATATTCTGCAAGACCGACGAGAAGACCGGAAAGAGACTCATAGACGTCATCCTCGACGAGGCTGCCCAGAAGGGGACCGGCCGGTGGACCTCCCAGGACGCGATGGACATCGAGGCCCCTGTCCCCACTATCGATGTCGCCGTTTCCATGCGCGAGCTTTCCGCAATGAAAGCGGAGCGCGAAGAGGCCAGCCGCAAGATCAAAGGGCCTGAAAACGGGCGCTTTCTGCAGCGGCTCGCCAAAGAGAAGGAATTCTTCCTGGAGCGCCTGCGCAGGGGGCTGTATGCGGCAATGATAATCACCTTCGCCCAGGGCCTGGCCCAACTTCGGAAGGCTTCGGATAAATACGGGTACGGCATCGGCATGGAAACAGTGGCGAGCATTTGGAGGGGCGGATGCATCATCCGCGCCGCCCTGCTGGAGGATATCCGGGCCGCATACCGCGCCAATCCCGCGCTGGGCAACCTGCTCATGGACGACCGGCTGGGGGCCGCGGTTTCCGGCCTCCAGCACGATTTGCGCTACGTGATCGAAACATCGGTGGCCATCGGCATACCGGTCCCGGCCTTCATGGTTTCCCTCGCTTATTTCGACAGCTACCGCAGCGACTGGATGCCGGCCAACCTGATCCAGGCCCAGCGGGACTATTTCGGGGCGCACACGTATGAAAGGATAGACGAGCGGGGGCATTTCCATACCGAATGGGAGACATGACGCAAAAAGGAGAGAGACATGGGCAATCACACTCAAGCCGCCCCGTCCATACTGATCATATTCGGGGGAGCAGGCGACCTCACCTCAAGGAAGCTTATCCCCGCCGTATACAACCTTTACGTCGACAAGCTGCTGCCCGCCGATTTCGACGTGATCACGGTGGACAAGAGAAAGATCGGCAAGGATGAGTATTGCCGGCACCTGCGGGAAGGCATCGACAAAAACTCCCGCAGGGGCAAAGCAGACGACAAGACCTGGTCGGAAATTTCCGAACGCGTCAGCTATATAAGCGCGGATTTTGAAAATGTTTCATCTTATAAGAAACTCGCCGGAAAAATTTCCGAGTGCGAGCGCCACTGGAAAAAACAGGCCGGCCATATCTTTTACCTGGCCGTCCCGCCTTTCCTGGTCGAATCAATTGTGGGAAACCTCGGCAAATCCGGACTGGCAAAGGAACGCAGCCGGGCGCGGGTCGTGGTTGAAAAGCCTTTCGGCCACGACCTCGAATCCGCCCACGACCTGAACTCGACTCTCCTCAAAGTTTTCCAGGAATCGCAAATCTACAGGATCGACCATTACCTGGGCAAGGAGACGGTCCAGAATATCCTGGCCTTCCGCTTCGCCAACGCCATGTTCGAGCCGATCTGGGACAGACGCTACATAGAGCACGTGCAGATCACGGTGGCCGAGACGGTCGGGGTGGAGCACCGGGGGGCTTACTACGAGCATGCCGGGGCGCTGCGGGACATGATCCAGAACCATCTCCTGCAGATATTGTCCCTGGTCGCCATGGAGCCTATGGTCTCATTCGATGCCGACGAGATCCGCAGCAAGAAGCTGGACGTCCTGCGGGCCATCCGCCCGATCCCGGAGGACCAGGTGCAGGCCTTTGCCGTGCGCGGCCAGTACACGGACGGCTGGATGGAAGGGCAGCGCGCCGTTGCTTACCGCAAGGAGCCGGACGTTTCGCCCCAATCCAACATCGAGACGTTCGCGGCGGTCAAACTTTTCGTCGACAACTGGCGCTGGCAGGACGTGCCCTTTTACCTGCGGACCGGTAAGAGGCTCCCCCAAAGGGTGTCCGAAGTTTCCATCCAGTTCCGCCCCGTCCCGCACCAGTCATTTCCTCCCTCCGCGACCCTTGCATGGCAGCCCAACCGGTTGATAATTCGCATCCAGCCCGAGGAAGGCATCCTGCTGCGGTTCCAGGCCAAGCAGCCGGGGCCCACGCTCCACCTGAGCACCGTGGACATGCTGTTCTCATATTGCGAGCGGTTCAGGTCCGCGCCTCCCGAGGCTTATGAGACTCTCATCCTCGATGTCGTGCGCGGCGACGCAACGCTGTTCATGCGGGCCGACCAGGCTGAGGCGGCCTGGTCGGTGATCATGCCGGTCCTGGAGTTCTGGGACACGGTCCCGCCGGTGGATTTCCCCAATTACCAGGCGGGCAGCTGGGGGCCGGAATCGTCCGAGGCGCTGATCGCCCGGGACGGCAGGAGCTGGCTCGCCCCCCTGCTCGAAACCGGCGAGGATGCAAAGTGTGAAACAACGGGGACGGAGGAAGGCTGATGATCAAGACAAAACGCGCCTATGACCCGGTTTCCGCCGACGACGGCAAGAGGGTCCTCGTCGACCGGCTCTGGCCTCGCGGCCTGAAAAAGGAAAAGGCCCATATAGACGAATGGCTCAAGGACATAGCGCCCAGCACGGACCTGAGGAAATGGTACTCCCACGACCCGGCCAAATGGCAGGAATTCAAAAAACGCTACCGCAACGAACTTAAAGAGAGGAAGAACATGCTCGACGAACTAAGGGCCGAAGCCAGAGACCGGACGATAACGCTTGTTTACTCTTCCCGCGAAAGAGAGATCAATAACGCCGAGGCGCTCCGGGAATTCCTTTCAAAATAATTGTACGCGAGACCAAAAATGCCGGAGACGCCTGCGGTGAACGGCAGCTCATTTTCGCGCTGGAGGATATCCGTCCTCGTGATTTTCTGCGTCGAGCTGGCGGTGCTGATCTGGATTGCGGCCCGCACATACGAGGCCGCCCCTCCCCTGCCCGCGGCTGTCATCACCCCTGCCGGCCGCACGCTGTTCACGGGCCGTGACATCATCGCAGGCCAGGAGATCTTCCTGCGCTACGGTCTGATGCAAAACGGGAGCATCTGGGGACATGGGGCCTGCCTCGGACCGGATTTCCCGGCCGAATACCTGCACTCTCTGGCAACGGATACAGGCGAGATCTTTTCCCGCGCGCTGTTCAATAAGCCGCTGTCACAGCTCGGTCCCGTCGAGCGGGAAATGGTGCATGGCCGGACCGCCCTGCTCCTCAAGCAGAACAGGTATGATGAAGCGGTAAATGTGTTGCGGTACACAGCCGAGGAAGCATCCTCGTACGAGAGCCAACTGGAAAAATGGCGTCTGTATTTCACCGAACCCGCCCTGAACCGGGGCCTCCTGCTGAATCAGATCAGCGATCCCGATGAACTGCGCAAGCTGACGTCATTCTTTGCCTGGACGGCCTGGGCCTCTGCCGCTAACCGTCCCGGAGAGAATTATTCCTATACCAACAACGTCCCCTACGAACCGGCCGCGGGGAACAGGCCCACCAGCGATGCCATCCTCTGGAGCGCACTGAGCGTCATTACCCTGCTCGGCGGGACGGCCATTGTCCTGTTTGCCTTCGGCAGGTTCAAATTCCTCGGGTGGAAGCCGGAGAATAAATATGTCCATTCGGAATTCGTGCCGCTGGCCAACACTCCCGCGCAAAAGTCGGTTATGAAGTTCTTCGTGCTCGCGTCCGTGCTGTTCCTTGCCCAGGTACTGGCAGGGGGAATGACCGCCCATTACCGGGCGGACCCGCGGAGCTTTTACGGTATCGACGTATCGTCCTTCTTCCCCGGCAACATCTTCCGGGTCTGGCACCTGCAGCTTGCCCTGTTCTGGATAACGATCTGCCTCATTGCCGGCGGGCTCTTCCTGTCGGGCTCATTCGGCAAAGAGCCCCGCGGCCAGGCCCGGAACATCAACATCCTCTTCTGGGCGCTGGTGGCCGTGGTCTTCGGGAGCCTGCTGGGAGAGATGCTGGGCATCCTTCAGCTCGCGGGAGACCTCTGGTACTGGTTCGGCAACCAGGGCTGGGAATACCTGGACCTGGGCAGGGGCTGGCAGTACCTGCTCGCCGCGGGCCTTGTATTCTGGGTGTGGCTGCTTATCCGCCAGATCCGGCCCGCTCTCCGGGAACCCGCGGAACGGGAGATGCCCTGGCTTTTCCTCCTGACCTCGGTCTCCATCCCCGTGTTCTACCTTCCCGCCCTGTTCTTCATGGGGGACACCCATTTCTCGATAGTGGACAACTGGCGTTTCTGGATCATCCACCTCTGGGTGGAATATTTCCTGGAGCTTTTTGTCACGGTGATGGTGGCTGTCCTGCTTTTCAAAATCGGCCTTGTCTCGCGGACGACGGCGACCCGGGTGATCTACATGGACGCCATCCTTTTTCCCGCCGGCGGGATAATCGGGACGGGCCACCACTGGTACTGGAACGGCGGCCAGCCGGCGGGCGTCATGGCGATTACGGCGGCGATCTCGGCACTGGAAGTCGTGCCGCTGATCCTCCTCACGCTGGACGCCTGGGATTTCATAGCCCTGACCAGGGGAAAAGACGATACCGGCGCCTCAGAGAAGGATATCCCCCACAAGTGGACCTTTTACTTTCTCATGGCCGTCGGGTTCTGGAATTTCATCGGCGCGGGCGTCTTCGGATTCCTGATCAATATGCCGATAGTGAGCTATTTCGAAACGGGGACGAACCTCACCCCGAACCACGGCCATGCGGCCCTGATGGGCGTGTTCGGGATGTTCGCTATATCATTCATGGTTTTCGGCATGAGGCAGGTCTCGACGGACAGGGAATGGGCCGGTCTGAGAAAATATGTCCGGACATCCTTCTGGGGGCTTAATGCCGGCCTCCTGCTCATGGTGGTTTTGAACCTGTTCCCGAGCGGCGTCCTGCAGTTCCTTGATGTCCTCAATAACGGTTACTGGCATGCCCGGGGCCCGGGGTACATGGACCGGGGGACATCGATCTTCCTGGAATGGCTGAGATTGCCCGCAGACCTGATTTTCATTATCCTGGGCGTGGTCCCCATGGTTATTGCCATGCTCAAAACCTATATGCGCCTGCGCGGGCGCGAGCAACAGGGGAGGCCATATGGGAAATTATGAGACACAGGTGTTGATCTTCCAGAGCCAGCGCGCCATGAGAGATTTCGTTATTTCCCGATGGTCGGAGATATCGGCCCGGAGCATTAAAAAAAACGGGGTGTTCCGGGCGGCCCTCTCCGGCGGGGAAACACCCGTTGCCCTTTACGAAAGGCTCGCGGAGGAAGAAGGCCTCGATTGGGACAAGACAGAATTATACCAGGTTGACGAAAGGTTTGTGCCCGAAGACGACCCCGACAGCAACTTTCGCATGATCCGCCGGACTCTCATCGACCGCATAAACATACCGGCGGGAAATATTATCCGCGTACCCGCAGACGCGCCCGACCCCCTCATCGCGGCTGAGCGGTATGAAACCCTGATCCGGGAGAAGATGGGACTTTCTGAAGGGCAACTCCCCAGGTTCGACATGGTCCTGCTCGGGATCGGCAAGGACGGGCACACGGCATCGCTGTTCCCCGGGGATGACCTGCTTTTCGAGAAATGCAGGATCGCTGCGCCGGCTTTCCCTGAATCCGCCAAGTCCGCCAGATCCGGCAGGTCCGGCCACAGCCGCGTAACCATTACTTTTCCCGTAATAAACAGGGCGAGGCATATATTCTTCCTGGTGATCGGGAAAGAGAAAGCCCCTGCTTTCAAGAAAGCCGTTACCGGAGACCCCGCCGTTCCGGCAGCGCTTGTCAAACCGATGAGAGGCGAGTTGGTCTTCATTGCCGATCGTCAGGCCGGCAGCGGGCTTCAATAAATTTTCCAGGCGCAGCTTTTAGCAAACAAGCAAGCACTCCCCTTGCAATGTGGAGCATTTTCAAATAATTAGGGCCGCCGGGGCTGGGGCCGCTTCCCTTCAAATTGCCCGAGGATTCATATCATTTATATTTCAAACCCAGTTACGCCTTGACTTAGTTGAAGAAGGTATGTTACCGGAAGGAGTTCCTAGAGATCTGCGATTCGTATAACCGGCAAATGCTTCCGAAGACAGCCTGGGAGGGATTGCGAGTCGCAATTAAAGCTTGGGAATTAGGGAGCATCAAAATTTTCGAGGGAGGTTTTTTTGATGGCGTACGCAGAAGAGTATAAGAAGAAACTGGTGACACCCGAAGTAGCGGTAAAAGTGGTTAAGAGCGGAGACTGGATTGAGTATGGTTTTGGTCACACCAAACCTATCGCACTGGACAAAGCACTAGCCGCCCGCAAGGACGAGCTTAAGGATATTAATATCCGCCACACGCTGACTCTGACACCCCAGGCCTGCATCGAGGCTGACCCTGACGGATCGGTATTCACGCTTCAAGACTGGCATTTTTCCGGCTATGTCCGCAAGCTGCATGACCGCGGCAGGGCTTACTACCACCCGATGATTTTCCGCAACCAGCCCCTTTTCTACACCAAGAGCATCAAGAATGTTGATGTTGCGATGCTGAGGGTGACCAAGATGAACAAGGACGGGTTCTTTAACTTCCATAACGGTTGTGCGTCTCTGCGCGCCGCATGCGATGTTTCAAAGAAGATCATCCTTGAAGTCAACCCCAACCTGCCCTGGGCAATGGGCGGACGCGATGAAGTCATTCACATTTCCGAAGTCGACTATATCACCGAGTTAGAGTCGAAGGTGGAAGCGATTCCCCCCGCGGCCCCGACGGATATCGACAAGGCGATCGCCAACCACATCGTCCCCCTGATCCCGTCCGGCTCGTGTATCCAGCTCGGAATCGGCGGTCTTCCCAACGTGATCGGGACCATGCTGGCCGAGTCGGATGTGAAGGACCTTGGCTGCCACACCGAAATGCTGGTGGACGCTTACTACCATATGCATGCGGCCGGCAAGCTGACCAACAAGAAGAAGGGCGTGGACAAGGGCAAGACCGTGTACGCTTTCGCGGCGGGCAGCCCCTTCCTGTATGAATGGATGGATTACAACCCGTCACTGGCGACCTACCCGGTCTCCTATACGAATGCCCCGCACATCATGGCGCAGAACGAAAAGATGATGTCGATCAATGCCTGTGTCGAAGTAGACCTCTTCGGGCAGATTTCATCCGAATCGTCCGGCCCCCGCCACATCAGCGGAACCGGCGGACAGCTCGACTACGCAACCGGCGCCTACATGTCGGAAGGCGGAATTTCCTTCATCTGCTGCAATGCTTCCTATAAGGACAAGCAGGGTAATACGAGATCGCGCATTACCCCCATGCTGCCCCAGGGATCCATCGTAACAGTCCCCCGTACCCAGGCCCACTGCATCGTGACCGAGTACGGTATTGCCGACCTCGCCGGTAAGTCAACCTGGCAGAGAGCGGAAGCCCTGATCGGTATCGCCCATCCGGACCTCCGTGACGGACTGATCAAGGACGCCGAGAAGATGAACATCTGGCGGAAATCCAACAAGTAACAGAAACAGATTATAAAATTAATTTTATAAAGAAAACCCCGGCCATGACCGGGGTTTTTTTTGAAACTGGTCCGGTCACTGAGCCTGCGCCGCACTGAGCTCGAGGTGTCGAAGTGACCAAGCAGAATGTTTCTATATTTCCTTCTTCCACATGCACACAAGGTCTTTCTCATGATAAGTGCACTGGACAAGTTCCCAGCCCTCGGAGCCATGCTTGTTGAAAAATTCGGTGAGCCTTTTCATTTCCGACTCATTGAGGTCGTGGACCAGGCAGCTGCCTTCAGCATCGCATTCGATCAGCCTTTACTGTTTGACCGGCCCTCCGTTCACCTTGTGCCTTGTTACTTTGTAGGTCCAGTTAGGCATGAGACCTCCTCCCCCTGTTTTAAAGTTTCCAGGAGTCATTCCCGCGAAAGCGGGAATCCAGATTATTAGAGACTGGACCCCTGCTTTCGCAGGGGTGACGAATTATAAAAAGGTGAGTTTAAGCTATTCAACTCACGTCCTGGCATACCGGGCAGTAAAATGTCGACCTCCCGCCTATGGGCTTGCGGGCAATCGGGGTCTTGCAGCGAAAGCACGGTTCGCCTTCCCTGCCGTAAACCTGAAGGCGCTCCTGGTATGTACCTTTTTTCCCCAGCAGGTCTTTCCAGTCCGAGACGCTGGTGCCCCGGCAGGCGATCGCTTTTTTCAGGACAGGCCTGAACTCCCGGACAACCCTGTTCCATTCCATCGTAGTCAAGTCGCAGGATTTTTTCCAGGGGTCAATTCCGGCCCGGAACAGGATCTCGCAGACATAAATGTTCCCGAGGCCCGCGACCGTCTTCTGGTCGAGAAGGAAATTCTTTACCGGGATCTTCCTGGTCTTCGCAGCTGTTTTGAGATCTTTGCCGGTTATCTGATCGCGATAAGCGTCGAGGACATTTCCCGACGTCCTTTTCTGATTGCGGATTTCCACTGTCGCAAACCGGCGCGGGTCTATCAGGCAGACCTTCCCTTTGGGGAATTTAATCACAAGGCGATTGTGTTTCACCGGGGCGGGAATCTCTTCATCGAACCAGTGCAGATGCCCGGTCATCCGCAGGTGCACCACGATTTCCCTGCCGCCGGAGAGTCTCAGCTTCAGGAACTTCCCTTCCCTGCCGACTTCCTCGACCCGGCAATTGCAGACGTCTTCCAGTTTGCCGATGCGGTTCTTGTCCAGCACCTCAATCCCGAGGACTTCCGACCCTGGCAGTATTTTCTCCAATTGGCGACGCAGCGTTTCGACTTCGGGAAGTTCAGGCATATCCATTTATCCTGTTCATGTAATTATTTATATTTATCACAACATTACGAAACGATTCACCTTAATACAATAAATCTTCCGCAAACGGAAAACGTAAATAACCGGCGCCGGCGGATCACCAATTGACCGAACGCACTAGGGGTCAGGTCTTGTTTTTTGCATTTAGATATTCCCTCTCACGTTTGCCTCGACTGGCTCTTCGTGACATAGTGAAGCGACAGATGATTGCCTATCTCGTGCAGAGAATATCCCTGCCGCCGCGCAGCGATGATTTGTTCGTCTGTCGCAATTTTTCGAATAGGAATAATGTCCGTAAGAAGACAATGCAGGCATGACGCAGGCGCATTCCTTTTGAGAGATTTGCCTCGGTCGTTTCAATAAGAATATGATAATAGACATCAGAAAATAAGAATAACAGATCAACCTGAATTGCTCCGTTACATCAGAGAGAATGTAAAGAAAGCGGTTTCTGTCCGGATCAGAGAGGAAGATGGCTCCACGAGCATTTCCTCTCGAGGTAATGTGATAAATTTTGCCAGGATATTCTATTCTTTAAGGTCTTGCCATTACGACTCGCTATTTCATTCGAGATTGCAAAAAACAAGACCTGACCCCGTTCCCACTATAAGGACAAGCAGGGTAATACGAGATCGCGCATTACCCCCATGCTGCCCCAGGGATCCATCGTAACAGTTCCCCGTACCCAGGCCCACTGCATAGTGACCGAGTACGGTATCGCCGACCTCGCCGGAAAGTCAACCTGGCAGAGAGCGGATGCCCTGATCAACATCGCCCATCCGGACCTCCGGGACGAGCTGATCAAGGACGCCGAGAAGATGAACATCTGGAGAAAGTCCAACAAGTAAGAATTTTATAAAATTAATTTTATAAAGAAAACCCCGGCTCAGTCCGGGGTTTTCTTTGATTTTTCTAAAGGGGAGAGAAAATAATTATTTTGAACTCACCCCCTGGCAGACCGGGCAGTAAAATGTGGACCTGCCGCCGATGGGCCTGCGCACAATCGGGGTCTTGCAGCGGGTGCACGGCTCGCCTTCCCTGCCGTAAACCTGCAGGTGCTCCTGGTAGCTGCCCTTTTTCCCCAGGAGGTCTTTCCAGTCGGATACGCTTGTCCCCCGGCAGGCGATGGCCTTCTTGAGGACGGGCCTGATCTCTTTGACAATCCTGTTCCATTCCGCTGCAGTCAGGTCACATGATTTTTCCCAGGGGTCGATCCCGGCCCGGAACAGGATCTCGCAGACATATATGTTCCCGAGGCCCGCAACCGTCTTCTGGTCGAGCAGGAAATTTTTCACCGGGACCTTCCTGGCCTTCGCTGCTGTTTTGAGATGTTTGCCGGTCAGCTGATCGCGATAAGCGTCGAGGACATTTCCCGATGTCCTTTTCTGATTGCGAATTTCCACCGTCGCAAACCGGCGCGGGTCGATCAGGCAGACCTTCCCCTGCGGGAAATTGATGAGAAGGCGCGCGTGCTTCGCGGGGGCGGGCTTCTCTTCATCGAACCAGTGCAGGTGCC
>JBDKTK010000005.1:0-7627 GCA_039680225.1 Syntrophaceae bacterium | reverse complement strand
CTGCATTGATGCAATCCAGCCTCTCTCCCTGTATGCGGCAAACTGCGGTATCGCGATTGCCGCCAGGATACCGATGATCGCGACAACGATCATCAATTCGACCAATGTAAAGCCCCCCTCTTTTTTCCTCCTTAAGCTCTTCATCTTATCCACCTCCGTTTGAATTGAATTATGAAGCATTAACCGAACAATGAACAAGCCTAATGACCTGTCAAATGCGACTCTTGAGTAACACCTGCAAGCTAACAAAGTATGTGCTCCAAATCACAAGAGCAAACATTTATTTACTAAATAGAATGGATTGCTTTTAATATACTTCCGATGTTGTTTAGTCAAGTAGGCCATAACGCTTTTTTTAGTAGTTTAATGTCCTATTCTGAATGGCCCCTTTGATTGAGGAGATATAAACCATAGTTCACACGGAATTACAAATCGGTTAATTCAGAAAAAGCTTTAGAGCCTTCCTTTCTTTTCCGCCATTGCCATTGCCCAGTTGGTAAGCGAGCACAGGTAAGTATCGAAAAAGAAAACAAAAATACTCATGGACATCAAGCCCAGGTCCCTGAGGAAATAAAGCCAGCTGATCTTTTTGGGGGATGCCGAAAAACACCCGCAGTTTATATCGAGCCCCCTGATCAAATTGAAAGCGAGGGCAAAACTGAATACTGCAAATAATACTGTGGCGAAAAGACTGCCCCCCTCTATCCAGAATCCCAGTATCAGCGTAATTCCGAGCAATATCTCCAGCAAGGGCAGGACGATCGCCGCCGGGTTTACTGCCCACTGGGGAAGTATCTGATAATTGCCTATGGCGACGGCGAAGCCGGCCGGATCGCCTGTTTTTATTATCCCCGCATAGAGGAAAAGCACGCCGATGCAAATCCGGAAGACAAGCGCGATCCGGGAAGTCATTTCGGTCTTGTCACTCATGATCGAAGCCCATTCCGGATTACCTGCTCTCTCTGTCGACGGGATATCGGGCCTGGGCCCAGAAACTCAGACCCCTGGCCAACACTCTGACATTATTCAGGCCCTGCTGCCGCAGGCTCCGCGCCAGTTCGCGCCCCAGGGGGCATTCCAGACCGTCACAGTAGGTTATAATAATCTTCCCGGAATTTGATAAGGACCGCAGAAGTGGGAAATTGGACGACAAGGATTCAGAGTTGATGTTGAGGGCTCCCGTGATATGCCCATCACGGAAACTCCCTGGGTCCCTGGCATCGACAAAGACGGCCATGCCTTTGCCGTGAAGTGCCCGGGCCTCCTCCAATGTTATTTCCATGGAATCTCTTACCACAGGCGCGGCCTGCGCGGCCTGCCCGGCCTGCGACCAAGATAACCCGTTGGGCCCGAACTGATTGTAAGTTATGCCGAGCAGCAGGCCAAGTATGAGGATATATAAGGCCTGCTCCATGCCTGTGATTATTTTCTGGTTGCGCCTGGGCAAATCTCAATCCCTGTCAAAACCGGCCTTGCGGATCCATTCCGCAACAGCCCTGTCTTCAGCGACATCCTTTTCCAGGGAAATGCTATTCCAGGAAAACTGGTTACCCCTTGTTTTGGAGCTGTATGACAGCCTCTGCTGCAACTGGGTCCTCTGCTGTCTCATGTGCTTGATCATCCGCTCATTTTCATCATTCGCGGCATTCTTCGAAAATGACTGAATATTGGCGTCGATGTCCCTGATCTGCTGCCTTATCTTGTCCGCCGAGTCTTCAGCAAACGGCTTTGAGGGATTTTCAATCAACATGCGCAGCTTGCCAATGCTCTTCCCGTCCTTGCTGGATGTAAGCAGGTAGGCGTTTTCGAGTTTTTGGGAATATCCGTACGCGACATCCCTGCTGTCGAAGACGAAGTCGATGTTGCTTACTTCCGCGGCGATCTTCCTGTCCAGGTCATGCCCGAGATCGGAAATCAGGATTATCATGTCCGCTTTTTTTCTGAGCCTTTCAACCGTGTCCCTGGCCGCTGTCAAAGGGTCCTTAATGGCAATCCCTTCTCTTTCCGCAAGCTTTTCATCGAGTACCTGGCGGGTAAGGCCGAAAAAGCCGATTCGGATCTTGTTAACCTTTTTGATCTTGTAATTGGGGAAAACGAGCTTCCCTTTTATATCGATAATGTTTGCCGAGGTAAGCGGAAGCCCCTTGGTTATTTCGCCTTTCAGAAAGGCTATTCCCTGCTGGAGTTCCAGGTCGCTGACGTTTACCGCCGTCACACCCATCCTCCGGTATATCCTTCCTATGAGTTCGGCTTTCGATTTAGCCTTCGCAGGGTCCAATGCCCTTGCATCCGGATAAAAGCTTCCGGAATCCACTACTATAATCTTGTCCCCTTCCGTCCTTGTCTTGTCGACAAAAGCAACACGCCGGGCCAGACCGCCCTGCACCTTGTTCCCTCAGGACGGGCACGCAAATAAATGGCCGGCCGCATTGCCGGTCTGGAGCACGGTCACCCTCGAAACGTCTGCCGACGATGTCTGTACATTTATGCCGAAAATCAGGAAAAACAGGAAAATTAACAGAAGAAAACGGATTTTCATAAACCTTCCTTTGTTGATTTGAATGGAGCGAAAATATCACAATGATAACGATGAGTAAAGGGCGTTGCGGTTATTCATTTCGCAAAATGACAATCTGAACCGGGCCGGCACATTCTTAATACTTATAAATTAAATTCCTTTTATCCTATATTAAAAAGTAATCGTTGACTTATGAATATAATCAAAGTAAATAGATGTTCAACTTACGTTTGCTTAAGCATGCACGGCACCTTACCGGGGCTGATAATCATATTTTTGTTTTTATATTTCAGTAGTTTACAGACAAGCATTCTATCAGTTTAATTCGTTTGGTTTCTACTTATTATATTGGGGACAATTGTTATGAATAAGGACAGGCTTCTGGAGCGCGTCCGCAGTTGGAAGGCCGATCTGACAAGGAGAGGCAGGGCAATGTGCCGATAGCGGACGATCACGGCATCCCCGGCCTGAGACCCGCTGGAGTGCGATGTCGAGCTTGTCCCGGCGAAAAACGAGTGCCGTCCCGCCTGCCCTAGCAGCACGCAAATGTCCAGGCTGGGGATCGATACGCGGGTCTTTTCCAGCGACACAATAGGCGAAGCATCGGCGATTTTTCCCCTGTCATAAAATCGCTTTGCTCGTAAACAGCGAAATTTCATCAATGTCGTTCTGAGGCTTCAGCCGAAGAATCTATTTTTTTCGGCCCAACCAGCGGAGGGCTTTTATCTTAAAAAAAAGGAAGGAAACATTATGATTACCACCGATATCAAATCCCTGTTGAACCGGATGAACGCTTTCTGCACGCGCTCGCTCGAAGGGGCCGCGGGCTCGTGCGTATCGCGGACAAACTACGAAGTGACTGTTGAGCATTACCTCAGCCGCATGCTGGAAGAGCCGCAGTCGGACATACCTCTCATTCTCAGAAATCTCGAAATTGATGCCGCCGCCTTGCGCTGGGCAGTGGAGCAAAGCATCGAGGCGCTGCATACCGGAAATTCCGGCAAGCCCGTCTTTTCGCCTCTCCTCGTGGAATGGATCGAGGAGGCCTGGCTCGTTTCATCAATCGACCTTCAGGAAGACCAGATACGCTCGGGCGCCATGTTCTCGGCATTGGTAAACAGGCTGCACCGCCTGGCCGAGGGCCGCTATATCGATATTCTCAAGAAAGTAAGCCGCGAGTCGGTAATTGCGCAATTCAAGGCCGTGTGCTCCGCTTCCATTGAGCACGCCATGCGGGTAGAAAAACCGCTGAAGGAAGGGGAGGCGGCTCCCGCCGGCACTACTGCAATCCAGCGCTTCTGCACCGATTTTACGAGCAAGGCCCGTTCCGGCGACATTGACCCGGTATTCGGCCGCGACCGGGAGATCTCCCAGATGATCGATATCCTGGCGCGCCGGCGCAAGAACAATCCCATCGTTGTCGGCGAGGCCGGAGTCGGGAAGACCGCTGTCGTGGAAGGCCTTGCGGTCCGGATCGTCGAAGACGATGTACCAGATATCCTCAAGGGAGTTACACTCCTGGGCCTCGACATGGGCCTGCTGCAGGCCGGGGCCGGCGTCAAGGGCGAATTCGAAAACCGCCTCAAATCCGTTATTAATGAAATTAAGTCCTCCCCTACCCCGATCATCCTCTTCATAGACGAAGCCCATACCCTGATTGGGGCGGGCAACCAGGCGGGCGGAGGAGATGCCGCCAATCTCCTCAAACCCGCCCTGGCCCGGGGCGAACTGCGGACCATAGCCGCAACGGCATGGTCGGAATACAAGAAGTATTTTGAAAAGGATGCAGCCCTTGCCCGCAGGTTCCAGCTTGTCAAGCTTGACGAACCGGACGTGGAAACGGCAGTGCTCATCCTGCGCGGCCTGAAGGACAAGTACGAGGCGGCCCATGGAGTCACGGTGCGAGATGACGCGATCGTGGCGGCAGCGGAGCTTTCGAGCCGCTACATCTCCGGCAGGCAGCTCCCGGACAAGGCGGTGGACCTCCTTGATACAAGCGCGGCGCGCGTGAAGATCCTGCTCTCGGCCAAGCCCGATATGATCGAAAATCACGAGCGCTCGATGCTTGCGCTCGAACGCGAAAAAAAGGCACTGATGCGCGATACTCTCCACGGGATCGAAATTGACAAGGAAAGGCCGGGGCAGATCGAAGCGGAACTTGAGCGTCTCCGCAAGGAAAACGACGAACTCAAGGAGCGCTGGACCAGGGAAAAAGACATGGCCCATAAGCTGGTCGATTTGCGCAAGGAACTCTACATGATTGTCAGCGAGGACCGCGAAGAGGAAAGACAGCAGCAGCTCAAGACGGAGTTGGCCGAAGCGGCGAAAGAACTCGAAGGCATTCAGTCCGGCTCGCCCCTCGTGCGCGTGGAAGTCGATCCGGACGTGGTTTCCAAAGTCGTCTCCGACTGGACGGGCATCCCGCTCGGGAGGGTCCTGCGCGATCAGGTCCGCAATGTGGCGAACATGGAGGAAAGCCTCAGACAACGCATCAAGGGACAGGATGAGGCGCTCGGCATTATCAGCGAAATTATCCGGGCATCGAAGGCAGGGCTCGGCGACCCCCGCCAGCCGCTCGGAATTTTTCTGCTCGTCGGCCCCAGCGGAGTCGGAAAGACCGAAACAGGCATTGCCGTGGCCGACCTGCTCTTCGGCGGCGACCGCTTTATCACCACCATCTACGCCACCAGTTTCATAAAACAATCGCTCAAGTACATTTTCATGATCTCCCGACAACCAGTAGTTCAAGCTCCACATCACTCGGAGCGTTATTCCAATAAAGCGCTATATTCCTGTTCTTTTCCACCGACTCCCATTGTTCGTTGTTGTGGTTGATTAAAAAATAGGAGGTGCCCAACCTGTAGGGCAGCTCTTTGGGGAGCTGCAGTTGCTGCTCCATGATGATTCCGGGGAGCGCGCGGGCCACGATGATGCGCAGTTCTTCTTTCGATCCGACCTTTATGACCGTCCTGATTGCCTGCAGGACGCTGTTTACGTCCTGATCTGTTTTGACGGCAAGATAGAAACGGTTGCGCCCCTCAAAGATTGTCGGCTTCAAGTCGGCCGAATAGTAGACGCCGTCGAAGGTCAGGCGCATCGTGTAATCCGCCCCGGCCGTGAGTCCGTCCAGGAGATTGGAAATCAGGTCCTGTGCGGCCGAGAAGCATGTCCACAGATCGCGGTGATCGTAGGGAAGAATGACTTTTTTTCCACCGGACAACTCGCCCAGCACGTTGACCTGGTCGGAAAAAACAGACATCTCGCCGATGAGTTGCCTCAGGGCGGCGTAGACAATCCACGGGTGAATCTGTCTAGTTTCAATATAATGATGCAACAGCGGGACATAACGGCTCAACGTACGCAGGGCCAGAATGTATGCCATGTCCCGGGAACCGAACTCTGCGTTATGAATCCCCCTGTCCTTTTTATATTCCTCGAGCTGTATGCTGCGGGAGGTGATCTGGTCGCGCACCTCGGAAAGGATTTTCAACAGGGCGCCCGATTCGAAAAGGTTGAGGCTGGGGGGGATGTAATCCTCGGAGAGTCTCACTTCGGCTCCTGACTTTGTGAGCTGGGCAATTTGAATAGTGACATAGTCGCCAGCCTGGGCTAGCTCGCTTTCCCAGAAGATCTTCAACACATGATTCATGCGCTTGACCATGCCGGCCGGCCCGCCGGCATGAAGATCGTGGACCTCCTGGGGATTCTCTGATGCTGCGAATCTGGTTGTTACTTTGGCTATCTTTTCCGCGTCATCCTCGATGGCGACGTTTTCGCCGGATTCGTTCCATTTTTTGATCCCGAGATAGACGTTGAGCTTCCCGGCCCATGATTCGTCAAAAGAACGGGCATTGAGCAGGGCGTTGCCGGGAAATTCGATATAAGTCCCGTCGCCAAACATGAAGACGCCCTTGCGCACGTCAAATATCCTGTTGGGCAGCGCCGTCCTGTTGACTTCGAGGTCGGCAACACCCCAGAAGAAAGGCGCGGTATAATTGTTGTACGGCGTTAATTGACTCTGCAGCGTATGATCAAGCAGCTGGAAGTGCTGCGGCTGCAAATGTACCCCTTGGTGCCAGAAAAGCGGTTTCTGGATCATTAATCAGTCCTCTTTAACTTGTTGGATTTCGTTTGATTTAAGAACTAAGTTGATATCCATGCCGCCCGGTTTGCGGACAAAAAAGCCCTTTTTAGGCAGCAGGAACGTTTTAACAGCCTTGCTTTTGTTGAAAAAATAATAGCCGGCGATGATCCCGACATTCCTGGTGCCCTCGGCGACCTCCATGGATTCATAGACATCCTTGTTAGGCTGCACCACAATCCTCTTCACATAATTGACGCTGGGATCGAAACGGCCGCATTCCATAAGCCTGGCCATTCCGTTTTTATCCTCCATCATCTGGTTGAAAGCATTGAGGTCTTTCAACTGGTAAACGCACAACATCAGCGCATGGGGAGATTTCTTGTACCTGTTGAGGTTCCTGTCTCCCTTGAGGTGAATGTTTATTCCATTATCGATGTGGGGAATTTCCGCCGGGCTTTCGGACGGGCTTGCTTCCGAACTTTGCCGAGACTCCGGCGATTTGCCTGTATTGCTCAAAACATCTTTGTTTTTGCTGTAAACGTCTTTTGCATTTTCGATATCTTCGCTTTTAGGAATATCTTTCAGAGAAATGTCCCGAGGACTTTTCCCGGCGCATGAGGCAAACAAGAACGCAAACAAAATAATTGAAACAGGAACAATCAATCCGGCATATCTTTTCATTGCAACCCTCCCCTGATGCCGCCCTCCCGGGCAGCTTGAATCCAAAATTATTCCCCTTTAGATTTGCCGCTCTCCAAAGTGCTACTGGAAGTCCTCACCATAGTCGATCTATACCTACATTATATTACGCTATTGCTTTACGAATTTTGAAAATCGGTCAGCAACTTTCTGTAAGGCAAATACCTCTTACTAAAGTAAATGTCAATGACAAAAAATGTGCATTTAAAAACAGATATTGGTAAGAATAACCATCATTTCTATTACCTTTCATACAATGCCAATTGTATTTAAATGTTTGTATTCAAAAGTAATATTATAATCGTTGAATTTCCTATTCCCCTAGG
>JBDKTK010000004.1:0-7150 GCA_039680225.1 Syntrophaceae bacterium | reverse complement strand
CGATCTTCCTCATCCCAATCGACCCCTTCGGGGAAATTCAAGAATATCCAAATAGTGCCGATAAGATATTAAAACCGTGTGAAGGCACAGCAATGCAAATCGAATCTTCGAACATCATCATGGCCGCCGCTCATAATTCTGTTCAACGGTACTCCGGAAAGGAGTCCCTGAAGACATGGGTGGGGGACGTCAGGCCCGATTTCGAAGGAAGAGGAAACGCCGGTGCACTGTCTGCCGCGAGGCAGGACCAGCTTGAGCTTTCCAGGGCAGCTGTGCAGAAATGTATCCAAAACGAGACCAGGGATTCAAAAGACTGTGATTCCGTGACTGTTGAGCCTAGTGAACACGACAAAATCACACTGAAACTCTTAGAGAAACTGTTCGAAGAACTAACCGGGAAGAAGTTCAATTTCAAACTTGTGCAGGGAATAGAAACAAAAGCGGAAAATTCGGAATGTCCGGAATCACAGTCTTCTGATCAGAGCCCTCCCGACCAGCAGAAGGCAGGCTGGGGCCTGGAGTACGACCTGCACGAAAAGTATTATGAATCCGAACAGACGTCATTTGAAGCCGGAGGTGTGATCAGGACTTCCGACGGCAGGGAGATAAATTTCTCCCTGGAATTGGAAATGAGCCGGGAATTCGCCTCTCAGAATGACGTCAGCATCAGGGCCGGCGACGCCGTAAAGGTTGACCCGCTGGTGATTAATTTTGCCGCCCCGGCGGCGCAGCTGACCTCCGAAAAATTCAGTTTCGACCTGGATGCGGACGGGACAGAGGACCAGATTTCGTTGCTCGCAGCCGGCAGCGGCTTCCTGTCTATTGACCTGAATAACGACAACGTCATAAATGACGGCTCCGAGCTTTTCGGCCCCCAGGCCGGGAACGGTTTTGTGCAGCTTGCCGGTTATGATGTCACAGGGGACAACTGGATTGACGAAAGCGACCCGGTATTCGACAGTCTCCGCGTCTGGACAAAGGATGGCCAGGGGAACGACCAGCTTTATTCTCTCGGTCAGATCGGGGTCGGGGCTGTTTACCTGGGAAATATCGAAACCCCTTACAGCCTGAAGAACGGCGATAACCTGCTACAGGGAGCGATTGCCCAAACGGGAATCGCCTTGAAAGAAGACGGTTCGGTTGTCACCGTCCAGGATATTGACATTTCAATTTAAGGACATCCGGCAGCCGCTCGGAATGTGATTCCGGATAAAAACCTCCTTTTCAGCATTGCCATTCAATTGCGTCAGATGTTTGCGTCCCGGCGGGTCCACTGGACCTGAAACTTGATTTCCTCTCTATAGCGCCCGAATTTCTGTGGCTTGGGCCACAATCTTTTCATTTATGGGTTGTGACCGAAGAGGCAAGATTGCATAATAGCGCATTACTGTTAGCTTCTTTTTCATGGAGGAACTGATATGGGAAAAATTTTCGGCAGAAAGTTGACCGCACTTGTAAGTTCACTGGTGGCTTTGGGATTTGCCTGCGCGCCGGCACTGGCCGGTCCGGCAAGCCCTGCCGCTGTCTTGCCGAAAATGGGGCTCACGGTCACGGGCAGCGCCGGGTTCGACCTTGTAGACAAGATTGCCGGGGACATCCAGAGAATATCGACAAATCTCCCGCCCGCCGATATGGGGGAGTTCACCGCCGACCTGCGCAAAAAGCCCCCGGAAATCATCATGGACCAGTTCAGGAAAACTGCCCTGGACATCCCTTATGCCAATACGGAAAACCCGGCGCAGCGGCTGGACATAATTTATCCTTTTGTCGGTGAAGCCCCTTTCAAGGTGATCGTTAATTTTCACGGGGGCGGATGGGAGGCCGGCAACAAGCGGTCCGCAAACAGCGCGGCCGTGCAGTGGGCGACATACCAGGGCTATGCCGTGGTGAACGCCGGGTACCGGCTTTCCGGCGAGGCAAAATGGCCGGCGCAGGTCCATGATGCCAAGGCTGCCGTTCGCTTCATCCGCGCCAATGCGAAAAGATATCAGCTGGACGCGGATAAGATAGTGGTGTGGGGGAATTCCGCCGGGGGGCACCTGGCGGAAATGCTGGCTGCAACAAACAACAACCCGAAAATGGAGGATTTATCGATGGGCAATCCGAAGACGTCCTCCGCGGTGCAGGGTGCTGTCTCGTGGTACGGTGTGTCCGAAATTATCTCCCTGGCCAGGCTGGGCGCGCCCTTTGGCGATAAACTGATGGGCTACTGCATCCAATGCAAGGAGGAAAAATCCTGGACCGCAAGCCCGATCGAATTTGTCAACAGGCACTTTCCGCCGATCCTGTTTGTCCACGGCACAAACGACCAGGTAGTGCCTTTCGCACAATCGATTAAAATGGCGAAGAAGGTGAATATCGCCACCGGCAGGGAGCAGGCGAGGGTCAAGCTGTTCATAAATGCCTCTCATGGAGATGCCGCCATCAAGTCAATCGAGAACGTGGCCGACAACCTGTATTTTGTCGACGGCATCCTGTTCCCCGGCGGCAAGAACCCGTACCGGTCCCTCCATTACGAACCCATTAAAGTGACAAAATAACGCATATTTCATTCCTGGCCGGCACCTTTATTGGTCGCGCCAATGCCTATGGAAAAGATAAATATACTTGACATAATGTAAAGTATACCATACATATCCTTTTCATGAACGAATACCCGCTCAAAATAATCAGCCGCCTTCATGTCCTCAGGGCAGAACGACGATTGACCCAGGAGCAGCTTGCCAGGGAAATAGGAGTGACGCGGGCGACAATTATTGCAATTGAAGGCGGCGGTTACAACCCTTCGCTTGAGTTGGCGTTTCGCATTGCCCGTTATTTTGAGATGGACATAAATTCGATTTTCTCGATTGAGGAGGAGACGAAACATGAAGAGGTTTGATACCGTATTATTGAAAATCTTTCTGTTCGGAATCCCGTTGATTGCCGGCCTGGGGATACTTGCTTATTTATACAGCAATGGAATGCTTAAACAAGCAGGCGGATTTATTGAGATCATGAACGGCTTTGCGGGGCTCCTGATCGCCGCATGGATGGCCCTTTCCCTTTATCTAAGTATCAGGCTTGTTGTGTCCGGGCCGTTCCGGGATAAAGTCATGTCCAGGATAACTTTCATCCGGGAGCGTGATGAACGCGAATCCATGCTGACCGGAAAGGCCGCAAAGACAGCTTTTTTGACAACACTTTCCTTGCTGGTCCTTCTGTTCTTTCTTTCCTGCTTTCAAGTTTCCGTATACAGGGTGCCGCCCGAACAAGCTGTTGAAGGCAAAACGGGTTTCATTACCCTGGGCATCGGTTTTGATATCCTGGAGCACAGTAATCAGGACCGACCCGAAAACGTAGTCCAAAGGATGGACATATTCTCATATACCGGTCTTCCTGTTTCGAGCACCGTGATAATTCTGGTCTTGATAATCTGGCAGTTAGTCTCATACAATTATTCAATGCGGCGGCTGATGAGGTAATCGAAAGGGGCCGCGATCAATCAAGCAGGAGGAGGGCATGCCATATAAATTCATTCTGTACGGAAAATCCGAGGGGATTGCCTGGATCACGTTTAACAGGCCCGGGAAGATGAACGCGTTGTGCCCGGAGATGCTCGATGAATGGAGAGACGCGCTCCTGGCTGCGGAAAAGGACAATGAGGTCGGGGTGGTCGTAGTAACCGGCTCCGGCCGCGCCTATTGCTCCGGTCTCGACCTGAAGGCGCTCGAGGCCGAGGACCTGAAAGACGGGGCAGTGGGGCCTGCTTATGACATCCCGGGCCGGGCGGTAATCGACACGATGCTGAACCTGTCCAAAGTTGTCATTGCCATGGTCAACGGCGTCTGTGCCACGGGCGGGCTGGAAACGCTGCTCGCCTTCGACCTTGTGGTCGCTTCCGAGAGCGCCTCATTCTGTGATTCGCATGCGCGCTGGGGGGTCCGGCCGAGTTGGGGCATGAGCCAGAGGCTTCCCAGGACGGTCGGGCTGATGAGGGCGCGGGAGCTTTCATTTACAGCGAGATTCTTCCCCGCGAGCGAGGCGCTGCAAATGGGTCTGGTTAACCGGGTAGTGCCGGCTGAGAAGTTAAGAGAGGAAACCATATCTCTCGCGAAATCAATCCTCGAAAACAGCCTTGAGAGCGTCGCGGCCATCAAGAGCCTTTACAACCGCGGAATACTGACCACACTTAAGGAGGGGCTCAGGATAGAGGAGGAGAGCAGGTTTACGATTACCGATACAAAATTGAGGCTGGGGGAATTCCTGAAGAGAAAATGATAAATATGATAATCTCATAATCAACTCCTTATTCAGAGCTTCAAACCAGGTTGAGAAGATTCGATCGAGGAGGAAAGAAATGGGCAGGTCAATCAGAGGTTCGAATACCGAGAAGAACGTGGCGCTCGCCTTTGCAAACGAATCCATGACGGTCAACAGATATTCGATATTTTCCCGTCAGGCCTTCAAGGAGGGACTGAATCAGGCAGGGGAGGTCTTTGCAGCTGTCTCGGAAGAAGAAAAAAAACATGCCGAAACCCTGTTCGGTTTCTTCGAGGGCGGCATGGTTGAATTGAATTTGAAATTGCCTGCCGTTCCAGCCGGGCCTGCCAGGGATAACATAAATGCTTCCATATCCGTGGAAAATGCCGCCTGGAGTTTAAGGTATCCCGAGTTTGCCGGGGTCGCCCGGCAAGAGGGATTTCCCGCAATAGCCGAAGCGTTTGAGTCTTTCGCACGGGACGAAAAGGCCCATGAAGAGAGATTTAAAACGCTTCTGAAGAGCTTGTGAACCAGTAACCGGCTGACTCCGCCAGACTCCCGTTGCCTTCCTTGATTGCCTTCAGAAAATAACAGTAAATGAAAGGGCGTTTATTTAGTAATCGTGTAGATGGCGGTTGCCTGTGTCCACTCATGCGGTTCCAGGTGGTTGAGCTTTCTTACGAGGTCGCTGATCATGCCCGTTGACTGGGCCGTATAAACCTGGAAGGTCCCTTCCTGGAAACCGAGCGGTATAAGGTCCTGCCTCGACCTCGTGGCGATAATTTTAATCTTCTCTTCCGCAGGGGACTTGGCTCCGGGCAGGAGCATCGCCTTCAGGATTATGGAGCTTTGCGGGGGCGGGAATTCGTAGGCCCGGTTGGCGTCAGCTTTGTTGTCCCGCGCTTCGGAGTTGGGAAAGAGGAGCGTTACCGAGCCGTCCGCCGCTACGCAGAATATGTAGACGTGGCAATCGGAATTGGCGCTGTAGAATATCCTGACGTTTTCGCCCTCTTTCAATTGGGCCCTGGAGAGGTAGAGTTTTGCCGAGAGTCCCTCACCTTTTTCGGGGTAGACCGGCCTTATCAACGCCTTGACTGTCGTCCGGTATGCATTCCTGTCCTGGGGGTCCCAGCCTTCCCGGACGACCTCGCTTTTAATTACTTCGCCTTTCACCGAAGCGAAAATCAGGTCTTCCGATATCTGGCTGTTCGAGACCAGGGTATGGGATTTCAGGAACATGCCCGCCGCTTTCTCAACGGCCTTATTGAGGGCGTCCTTCCGCGATCTGTCCCTGACTTCCTTGGGTGTGTCCATTTCCCCGAGGAGCGCCTCGCCCTGGGATTCGACCCAGACGGGCTTTTCCGAAGCCGGGGAATTGCCGGCGCTGAGCAGAAATAAAATGATCATTGAGGGTAGGGATACTTTCAGAAAGCGGAACAGCAGGTCGGAACGCATAATATCTCGCCTAAGGTCGAATTGAGAATCGTTTACAGAGATGCGTATACCAGAAAACAGGACATGTCAAAACAATTTCGCAGGGATTCTTGCTTAAGCAATCAACGGGACTTTGAATTTATTGAATTTCTGGCCCTGGTGGTCCAGGGTCGTATCAGGGATTCCCGTCTTTTTAAAAAATGAAGTCTTGCCGATAACCTTGATCAGGTCCCATTCCTCCTCGCCGCTGAGGAAATCGTGCAGCATGCGGACCGAGGGGATGTCTATATCGTCGATCCCGAGGACCGCGCCGATCCGGAGCCTTCCTTCGGTGTAGTGCCAGTCCATCGCCGGGAAGGGAAACCGGTGGGCGCCGTCTATGAACACGAAATCAAGGGCTTCAGGAATTACGCCGTTATTCGCGAAAACCGTATCGGAACCCCCGAGCAGAAAATGGAGGTCTCCCCCAATGCCGTTCTTCCGGCAATATTCCCTGATCCTTTCCGGCTCATGGGGCTGGTTTGTGATGATGTAATGGCTGGTGCCCGATATTGCAAAGACAACGGTTGTCTGGCCGGCCCCTGTTTCCAGGGTGGTCATTCCGGGGCGGAGCAGGCTGCCCATGAATCTGAGGACGGGCGGGCGCGCGGCCCAGTTGGCGGGCGACCCGTCCGGCCATTCATGAAAAGAGGGGTTGTCGTAAATAAGCTTTTCCAGGAGATCCATCTTGGGTCCGGTTTTGCGTCTTTCCATATTTCCTTTCGCATGATTTCACGGCTTAATTCCATTATCCGGAACCGGATTTACCGGTTCAGGAATTCTGAATTCATCTCAGGCGGAAACATGGGTGCGGGTACCGTCCCTGATATGTTGGGCCCGGTGCGACCAGCCCTTTTTCATCCATGCAACTGCCTGAAATATAAGGTTTTGACAAAGATTCTATGCTATAAAAGCCGCATGGAGGAGTCCAGATACAAAGTCAACCGCGATATCAGGGGCATACTTGTCCGCAATGCGGCGGACCTGACCAGGGTTGATTTTTCCTTTACCGGCAGGACTGTTTACATCAGGGGCGAGCTTTTCAAGGTGGACGCTTCAGATTTTTCTGTTTCACAAATTGAAGACCTAGCGAGGGATATTTCCCGGCTCCCGGCCGTGCGCGAAGTCTATTTCGATCTGACGAACTGGTCGATAACTTCCACGGGCGATTCGTGGCAGGTCATGAAGATCAAGAAAAGCCATCAGCGCGCGGAAACAGCCGGCGACAGGACGATCGAGATCATCCCGGACAAATGAAAACAATGTCTTTCTGAGGGATTGCTTTTCAGGACCTGGCGGCAGGCAGGCTCAATTTTTTCCTGCTTTTCTCCTGGTACATCCTCTCGTCCGCTTTTGAAATCAGGTCGTCCAGTGAGACAGGGTTTTTCGGATCATAGAGCACTACCCCTACGCTCAGGGATATCTGGAATCCGCT
>JBDKTK010000003.1:0-2703 GCA_039680225.1 Syntrophaceae bacterium | reverse complement strand
ATTCCAGATCTGCACGCGCTCCTCGTCCTCGAACAGGTCTTCGGGGGTCATTCCGGACTTGATCTGCAGACCGGTTTCTTTGGAAAAATATTCATGAAGGGCATGATTGAAGTTTATGAGGCCGAAGCGTTCGGCATCCACCGACCAGATCATATCGGGAGTGCTGTTGATAAGGGTATCCAGGGATGTCTGGGATTCCTTCAACTGGAGGTCCATTTTTTTGTGCTCGGTTATGTCCAGGGAAACGCCCATCAGCTGCGGCCCGGACCCGTGCTCGTCCGAATGGCACCTGCCCCGGGCGGCGATCCAGCGGATGTCCCCGCCGGGTTTCCGGACACGGTACTCGATTTTCAGAAAATTCCGGCCCCCCACGCACTGAAGGACGGTATCCCTGACCCTCTGGCGGTCCTCGGGAATGATTGCTTCCATGAATGTTTCAAAACCCAGTTCCCCGTCCTCCGGCAATCCGATCAGTTGCCTGAGCATCGGCGTAGCCCAGACGCGGCCCGAGTCCGTGTCCGTCACCCACAAACCCGCATCCGCGGCGGACGTTGCGAGGTTGAGGCGCTCTTCGCTTTCCCGCAGCGCCTTCTGGGCCTTGGCCCGCTCGATGGCATTGACGAAAATTTCTCCCATGAGCCGCAGCCTGGGGACCAATTCCTCCGGCCAGGATCTCTCGCTCTTTATCGAGTTGAAAGCAATAACATGGTCGACGGGCCCCCCGACCATGATGGGTATGTTGAGATTGGACCTTATGCCCCATTCAGCCCAGGTCTTTTTGTCGACCTCCGCCTCATCGGGAATTTCCTCCGGACTCGAATACGACAGGACCTCCCGCCTGGTGATCAGTTTCTCGTATGCCCAGGGATTAATGGACCTCGGAAGTTCCATGCCTGCCGGAACAGGCGGGACTTCAGCGGCAGAAACGCAATGGGTGATGACCCATGAATTCTTGTCCGGAAACGTTTCCAGGAGGGCGAAACGGTCCACCTTGAAAAAATCCAGGACCTCCTGCATGGCATTACGGACCTCCCCGTTGATCCGATCGAAAGGAAGATTGACGAACCGTACCGATACCGCCGAGAGCAATTCCTCGAAAAGCAGCCGCTCCCGGAGGGCCCGGTCTGCCCCTCGGCGGGACATCTCGAAATTGCGTGTTTCGAGATTTTCTTCAAGCCTTTTCATTTTAAATCCACCTGAAAGTACCGGCGCATGACTGTACATCCCGCCAATAGATCAGGGGAGGGGGACAATCATGACGGGGATCAAGGGGTTAAGTAAAAAAATACTAACCAAAAAGCAGGCGGCTATCCATCGGTCTAAACCCCATAATGAATGTTGCTAATTCTCATGACTCTCAAACTGATCTCAATGCCCTCAAATCTGCCCTCAATATTTGGCAAGTCCGCAGCATATTGAGGGCGTTTCCTGTCCGATACCTTTCAACCCGCATCGTTTTTTGAAAACTGGTTAATCATATCGATCACTTGCAGGGGAGAGACCGGCTGTTCCAATCTGGAATGTTTTTTGAAGTGATTCAGTCGTAAAGCCGTACGTGACCGGAAAGAATTCCCGATCAGGCATCATGGAAATTCAGAATTTTATCCGGTGAAAATAAGAATTGCCTGTAAAGAAAACAAAGGGAGTTTCAGGTAATCTGAACGGAGCTTTCGAACCTCGCTCAACAGCTCATGTCTCCTCAGGTCCATACGGGAAAAAGAAAGTTGATGTTCAGGGAAAGAATAAATTCCAGACAGGAGGGTTATGCATGAACAAGACACTAAGACTGTTTTTTGTGGTTTTCCTTGTATTGGCGCTTGCAGCATGCGCGACAAGTAAAAAGCAGGAGCAGGCAGCGGCGCCGCCTCCAGGCGGTCCGGCCCCGGGTGTCCAGGCTCCGGCCGTCCAGCCCGGTCAGGACCAGGGTTACGCGCCGATTACGCAGGAAGGCGGGGCCAAGAATTTCCTGGGCCAGTACTATAACGTGCTGCAGCCCGGTCCTAAGGGAGGGGCCGAGAAACGCTGGCTGAAGCCGGGCGTCAATTTCGGCAAATACAACAAGGTCATGCTGGAGAGCGTGGTCTTTTACCTGGCCGGGGATTCGGATTACAAGGGAATAGACCCCCAGGTCATGAAAGACCTGTCGGACAAGTTCAACCTTACCGTGGCCAACGCCATCAAGGACAAATACCCCATAGTGACCCAGCCCGGGCCCGATGTGGTGATTCTCCGCCCCGCGATAACCAATCTCGAGCAGAGCCGCCCCGTCCTGAGCGGTGTCACTTCCGTGGTGCCGATAGGATTGGGGATCAGCATCATCAAGAGAGGCGCGGCAGGCTCCTGGACCGGTTCCGGCGAAACGGGCATGGCCATGATGGCCGTGGACAGCATGACCAATGACGTGGTCGCGGCAGCGGAAGATCGCCAGCACGCCGGGTTTACGGAGAGGTTCAGCAAGTACGGCTCCGCTGAAGACGCGTTCAAGTTCTGGGCGGACCGCCTGAGAAAATTCATGGACGAAACGCACGGCGTGAAAACGTCGTAACCGGGCTGCTCCTTCGGGAAGGTTTTGATTATGGGAAGCGTGAGAGATTCAACGGCTGAATCTGCGTTTGCCGCAGCTCGCATGAGCGCCGCTCGCGCCGGCGACGCTCTCATATTGAATATCTCGGGAGACTGGACGCTCGGGAGCCGCCCCCCCTC
>JBDKTK010000002.1:0-5398 GCA_039680225.1 Syntrophaceae bacterium | reverse complement strand
AAAGACCTCTTCAATTTTTTCCAGTTCCTCGTTTTCCATCTGACCTAAACGGTCGATAATATCCTTGCTTGTGGCCGTGACTTTTACGTCATTGGGGTAAAGATCCACGCCTTCGGCCTTGAGCGATTCGATTTTTTCCTTCTTGATTTTTAAGAGTTCGCTATTGTCTTCCATTTCATTCCCAATCCGGTAAGTTAAAGTCTTGTTCACTATATTCTTTTACGCTTTTAGTCAAGAAGGATTTCCAGAAATGAATTGACAAAAAAGCCCTATAATAATAGCATTCTTGGACTTTGTATTAACATGGAAAAGGCAATGGAGAGGACCGTAATCACGGGGGGAGCGGGATTTCTGGGAAGCCATCTTTGTGATTACTTCCTCGGCAGGGGGCATGAGGTGATCTGTATTGACAACCTCATAACCGGCGACCCCGGCAATATTGCCCATTTATTCGGAAATGAAAGGTTTCGTTTCATAAAGCATGATGTGACCGATTTTATTCACGTTGACGGCAAAATAAATAACATCCTGCACTTTGCTTCGCCTGCAAGCCCGATAGATTACCTGAAGCTGCCGATCCATACGCTTAAAGTCGGGTCCCTGGGAACCCACAAGGCGCTGGGCCTTGCCAAGGCAAAAAAGGCAAAGTTCCTCCTGGCGTCAACATCCGAATGTTACGGCGACCCCCTGGAGCATCCCCAGTCAGAGGATTACTGGGGACATGTCAACCCGGTGGGCCCCCGGGGGGTCTACGATGAGGCGAAGCGTTTCGCCGAAGCGATGACCATGGCTTACAGCCGGCACGAGGGGATTTCCACTAGGATAGTAAGGATCTTCAATACTTACGGTCCGCGAATGAGACTTGAAGACGGCCGCGCCCTGCCGACTTTCATGCGGCAGGCATTGACGGGCGAGGACATAACAATTTTCGGGGACGGCAAGCAGACCCGGAGCTTCTGCCATGTCAACGACCTGGTACGGGGCATTTACCTCCTGTTGCAGTCCGGGGAGCCCTATCCGGTCAATCTCGGCAATCCCGAGGAGATTACCGTGGGCGAGCTTGCCGAAAAGATTGTCCGGGTATGCGGGACCAGGAGCCGCATTGTTTACGAGGACCTGCCCGAAGACGACCCGAAGGTGAGGAGGCCGGATATCTCCAAGGCGAAAAGAGTGCTGGGATGGGAACCTGAAATCAAAATCGATGAAGGGCTCCGGCTTGTCCTGGGGTACTTCAGGGAGAAAACAGCCGGATGATACTCGTAACCGGGGGGGCCGGGTACATAGGATCGCATGTGGTCAAGCTGCTTTCCCGATACGGTGTTGACACTGTTGTTTTTGATAACCTCTCGCGCGGCCACCGGGAAATGGTCTCAACGGGTGAATTCATCGAGGGGGACCTTTCAGACAGGGATTTGCTTGTAAAAATTTTACGCGAAAAAAAGGTGGGCTCGGTAATCCACTTCGCGGCCAGCAGCCTGGTCGGCGAATCAGAGGAGGACCCCCATAAGTATTATCAGAACAATTTGTCGAATGGGATCAACCTGTTAGGGGCCATGCTTGATGCGGGTGTAAAAAGGATCGTGTTTTCGTCGAGCGCCGCCGTATACGGCAACCCCGTGCACGTGCCTATAAAGGAGGACCATCCGACGGAACCGACCAATGTTTACGGCTCCACGAAGCTCATCATAGAAGGAATGCTGAAGAAATATTCTGAAGCATACGGGATCCGGTCCGTCTGTCTGCGGTATTTCAATGCGGCGGGAGCCGATCCGGACGCGCAAATCGGTGAAGACCATACTCCCGAAACCCACTTGATCCCCATAGTGCTTGATTGCGCTTTGGGAAGGAGGAAGGAAGTGACGGTCTTCGGCACGGATTACGATACTCCGGACGGCACGTGCATCCGCGACTATATCCATGTGAATGACCTGGCAGACGCCCACATAAAGGCGCTGGACCATATTGAAAAGAGAGATGGGGCGTATTTTTACAACCTCGGCAACGGCAAAGGGTTTTCCGTGAGAAAGGTGATTGAAAGCACGGAAAGGGTTACGGGAAAGAAGATAGCTATCAAAGAAGGTCCAAGGAGAAAGGGCGATCCCGGCCAACTGGTTGCCGGTTCCGGCCAAATCATTAAGGATTTGGGATGGAACCCGCAGTTTCCGGACCTCGACAGCATAATTGAAACAGCCTGGAGATGGCACCGCAAGCGGTTTTCGGCATAAGTCCGGGCCGGGAAAGATTCGGATATGAAGGGACTGATTACCAAGAAAAAAGCTGCTAAAATTATTGACAATTTTTCCGGGACAAATGTTATGGTCATCGGCGACGTCATGGTGGACCATTTCATCTGGGGCAAGGTATCCCGGATATCGCCCGAAGCCCCGGTGCCGGTCGTGGAAGTCGCCCGGGAAAACCAGATGCTGGGCGGTTCGGCGAACGTCTTGAACAACATAGTTTCGGCGGGCGGAAACGCCCTTATTGCAGGCGTGGTCGGGAATGACCAGATGGGCCGCTGGCTCGTCGAGAAACTGGAAGGCTCGGGCATCGTTGCCGACGGCATCATAAAAGAGGACCGCCCGACGACTGTAAAGACAAGGATCGTCGCCCACAGCCAGCAGGTCGTCAGGTTCGACCGGGAAAGCAAAAAACCGGTGCTGCCGTCCAGCATTGAAAGAATCCTGGAATTTGTGGAATCCGAGAGGGACCGCCTGGGGGCCATTGTAATTTCTGATTACAATAAAGGCATTGTTTCCGGCCAGCTCCTGGACGGCTTGCGCCGGATTACAAAAGGGACCCGTATCGTTACATGCGTCGATCCGAAGCGTCGCGACCTGTCTTTTTACAAGGGACTCGATGTCATAACCCCCAATCACCTGGAAGCCGAAGCGGCAATGGGGATAGTGGATTTGAACGGTCAGGAGCGCGGCAAGGAGGCATTAATCGCATCAGCCGCGGCGGACCTCCTTGAGAAATGCGATTTTAAATGCCTCATCATCACCCGGGGGGAGAGGGGGATGAGCCTTTTTGCGCGGGACGGCGATAAAGTCCACATCCCGGCAATGGGGAAAGAGGTTTTTGACGTTACGGGCGCAGGGGACACCGTGATAGGTATATTCGCCCTGAGCATGGCTGCAGGCGCCGGGTACAAAGAAGCGGCTTATCTCGCCAATAAAGCTGCGGGAATAGTAGTCGGCAAAATCGGAACGGCCACGGTCACGGCAGAGGAGTTGAAGGATTCACTGTGAGCAGGCCGTCTGAAGCAGACCCTGTGAAGCTGACCGTGAGCTTGTTTTCGGACGATCAGCAGCTCCTGGCAGATGTCATAAAGGAACTGGCCGGCCGTTTCGGAAGGCCCGATTTCGTCAGCGAGCTTCTGCCGTTCGATTACACGGATTATTATGAAAAGGAGATGGGGCCGGGACTGGTCCGCAGGATCGTTGCTTTTGAAGATCTGATCAGGCCCGAATCGCTGCCCGATGTAAAAATAATTACAAACGGGATCGAAGGAGCCCTCCTTGCGGAGGGCAGGAGAAGGATCAACATCGACCCCGGCTACATAAACCGTTGTCACCTGATCCTGGCTACGGGCAAGCCATACTCCCACAGGCCCTATCTGAGGGATGGCATTTATGCCGATGTGACGCTCGTTTACCGCGACGGCTCCTACCATCCCCTGGAATGGACGTATCCGGATTACGCGGGCCGGGCGATCACGGGCCTGTTGAACAGGTTAAGGGAAAAATACCTGCTTCAGCTTAAATGAGGCGGATAGAATTAATAGAATTATAAGAAGGCTGAGATAAATGATAAAGAGCATGACCGGCTACGGCCGGGCCGAAGCAATCATCAACGATAAAAACGTTTCGATTGAGATAAAGTCGCTTAACCACAGGTTCCTGGAAATATTCGTGAGGCTGCCCGGGGTTTTTTCGCCCCTTGAGCCCGAGGTCAAAAGAAAAGTCACGGACCGTTTTGCCAGGGGGAGGATCGAGATCAGCATCCGTCGGGATGCGGACCAGAGCGCCAATTCAGAAGGCCGGCTCGAATTGAACATGCCCCTGATCCGTAATTATTACGGAATGCTTTCCGCTTTGAAACAGGAATTCCAGCTCAAAGACGAAATCAACCTCGGACTGTTGCTGGGAATAAAGGATGCGGTCACGGTCGCTGAAACGGAAATAGACCTGGCCCAGGTATGGGGAAGCCTGCAGGCCGTCCTGGAAGAGGCGATGGACAACCTGGAAAACATGAGGGCCCAGGAAGGGGGGATCATCGGAAAGGACCTGCAGGACCGTCTCGGGCTCCTCGATTCTTTTCTGATGAGGATCAAAGACAAATCTCCCCAGGTCGTCTCCGAGTACCAGAAGAGGTTGTCCGAGAGGGTGAAAGACCTTATGGGCAATTTCCCCGTGGACGACGCCAGGCTCGCCCAGGAAGTGGCAATAATGGCTGAAAGAAGCGACATCACCGAGGAAATCGTCCGTTTCCAGAGCCATCTCATCCAGATGGATTCAATAATGAGGAGCAACGAGGCAATCGGGCGAAAGATCGACTTCCTTTTGCAGGAGATGAACAGGGAGGCCAACACGATCGGTTCCAAGAGCCCGGATGCGGAAATTTCCCAGATAGTCGTCGACATAAAAACGGAACTGTCCCGCCTGAGGGAACAGATCCAGAATATAGAATGACAGGCGGTTGCTTTGGTGAGTGAAAATTCGGGAGGCCTGCTGCTGGTGGTATCGGCCCCTTCAGGCGCCGGTAAAACCTCCATCTGCAGGGACATTATGAAAATGTTCCCCGATATTGTTTACTCGGTATCTTATACCACCAGGCCGCCCAGGCCCGGCGAAGTAGACGGCAGGGATTACCGGTTCATTTCCGATGAGGCTTTCCGGGCCGGTGTCGCCAAAGGCGATTTTATCGAGTGGAATGAGGTATACGGTTACTTATATGGGACTTCCGGGTCCGATATAAAGAAACTGCTGGAGAAGGATAATGACATAATCCTGGACCTGGATACCAAGGGCGCTGTGAATCTGAAAAAGATTTTTCCGGAAGGCATTTACATTTTTATTTCGCCACCTTCCCTGAAGGAACTGAAAAAGCGCTTGAGCAAGAGGGGGTCCGACAATGCAAAGACCCTCAAGACCAGGCTCGATAACGCCCTTGAGGAAATGAAAGCGGCTTTCTGGTATGATTACATAATATTTAACGAGAAGCTCCCCGTTGCGGTGGAGCAGTTCAAATCCGTCTACCTGGCCGAGAAATGCCGGCGGGAGAGGCTGGAACATAAATTAGAAAAATTAATGAAGGAGTTGGAGGAATAACATGGCAAGAATTACAGTAGAAGACTGCCTTAAAGTGGCGGAAAACAGGTTTGCACTCGTCTTGCTTG
>JBDKTK010000001.1:0-15984 GCA_039680225.1 Syntrophaceae bacterium | reverse complement strand
GGGACCGGGGATTCGGAGATGAAAACCTACACCCCCTACTGCCACATATTAAAAGAGTGCAATACACTGACTCACCTCGAAAGGGTGGTCGGTTCATTATTGAGCGTGCGGCACTAAAATTGTCGGGTTTTTTCAATGAAGGAGGGTATTGGTAAATGGAACTGGAAAACGTACTCTATTTAAAAACGGACGGCATCGCCAAAATAACTCTCAACAGGCCCAAGGCATTCAACTCGCTTAACCCCGGACTCGGCCGCGACCTGGTGCGCGCGCTGGAGATCGCCCAGCAAGATTCCGAGGTCAGGGTGGTGTTGTTGACCGGCTCGGGGAAATCCTTTTGCACGGGAGGGGACCTTAAATACTTTACCGAATTCCTGGAGACCCATCCCACCGAGCCTTTCCGGCAAATCATCAAGGACCTGAACATCGCGGTGATGCTGATCCGGAGGATGCCCAAACCGGTCATTGCCGTAATCAACGGGGTTGCCGGGGGCGCGGGAGTCAGCCTCGCGGCTTCCTGCGATCTGAGGATATGCGCATCTTCCGTGAAATTCCGGCAGGCATACACCAGCATCGCCCTTGCCTGCGACGGCGGCTGGTCGTTGTTCATCCCGCTCCTGGTCGGGATGGGAAAGGCCATGGAACTGACCCTGCTCGACCCGGTATTCGATGCGAAAGAGGCCCTTGAATGGGGACTAGTCACAAAGGTGGTGGACGACGCCGAGCTGGAAAACGAATCGATGAAAATGGCGGCCCAGCTTGCCAGGGGCGCCACTTACGCCTTTGCGCTCGCGAAGGAAAACATAAACAGGTCGGTCCTGGGTATGTTGGAGAGCCAGATAGAGCTGGAGCGTACGGGAATGATAAATGCCTCCCGGTCGGAAGATTATCCGGAGGGAATAAAATCGTTCCTCGAAAAGAAAAAACCGAATTTCCAGGGGAAGTGATTCCGCCTTGGCGAAGGGTCGAAGTGACAAAGCCTTTGCTCGTTTAGGCAAGCTCAATGAACGATCAGGGGCGCATTGCAATGCGCCCCTGGTTTTTTCACGGCTTCCCGTTAATTCAGCTTTTCAAACTTTCCGTTTCCATGAACGGGCAATAAGTTGCCAGGTCCTCAATAAACGGTATCCGGCCGCTATACTGGATGGCGTGGATGCCGCCCTGCCGGGCGCGGCTGCAGTTTTCGGCATTATCGTCAATGAACAAAGTCCTTTCGGGAGGGATATTCAGGATAGCCGTGACATCCTTGAACCAGGAAGCGTCGTGCTTGCTCTTGCCATAATGAAAGCTGTTGAAGACGTAATCGAAATACCGGAAGAAATCATATTTTTCATTCAATTCGTCGAGCCAGATCGTCTGGTCGCTCAATATCCCGGTCCTGACCCCCGCCTTCCTGATTTGCGCTGCAATTGCCAGCATCCACTTTCGTAAAATGAAACGCGACAGGATCTCGTCCCGTAATTTGGAATCGCTGTCCTTAATGCCGGTCTTCCGGCGGAGCGCTTCCCAGTAATCGGCCTCGCTGCAGCGCCCGGTCACATACCCTGTCTCATGGACCAGGAACGCGCCGGTCCAGAAAAATGCCTCCGGATCGAATCCGTTACCTCTGCCGATTGCCTTCAGGCCGTTGGCAAAACCCTCATCCGCCAGGACACCCCCGAAATCGAAGAGCACGATATCCAGGCTGCACAATGTTACCAGATCACCCATTCAAATCACCTGTCTTGTAAAATAGTCTGTTTTCCCTTAAAATCATCGAACTTACATCGGGAGGACTTCCATTGACGGCATTGATATCAAAAGCCGAAGAAATTGCCAACTGCATAACGCACGGGGTCGGCCTGCTCCTCAGCATCTGCGGCCTTTCCGTCCTTGTCACGCTCGCGTGCCTGAAGGGCAACGGTTCCCATATAGCGAGCTGCGCTATATTCGGGAGCACCCTGGTCCTGCTTTACGGCGCCTCGACGCTCTACCACGCGTTCAAGAATTCGCGGGCGAACCGGGTCCTGAAGACAATCGACCACTCCTGCATTTACCTCCTGATCGCGGGGACGTACACGCCCTTCGTCCTTGTGACGCTCAGCGGCGCCCTGGGCTGGACCCTCCTGGCAATCGTCTGGGCAACAGCCCTCTTCGGCATATTTTTTAAGGTTTTTTTCATTTACCGTTTCAAAATACTTTCCACGATAATTTACCTGGCGATGGGATGGCTGGCGATTATCGCTGTCAAACCCCTGGTGAACTCCATGCCCCCCGGCGGCGTATGGCTGATTGCGGCCGGCGGGCTCCTTTATTCGTCGGGAGTTGTGTTTTATGTCTGGAACAGGCTCCCCTTCAACCATTCCATCTGGCACCTGTTCGTTATGGGCGGAAGCACATGCCACTTCCTGGCCGTCCTCCTGTATGTGATACCGCGCCCGGTCTGAATCGATTTTTAAAGAAATGCTATTTCCTGCAGGAACCCGAATATGGCCCGCTGAAAGCCTTCCGGGTTGTCGACGTGAAGGGGATGCGCGGCATTCGGCACTTCCGCGAATCTCCCCCGGGGGATGGCTTCGCTCATGTCCCTTGCCCCTGCTTCGCTCATGACCCGGCTCTCTTTGCCCCTGATGACAAGAGAGGGACAGGCGATGTCTTTCAGGCACGGCCTCAGGTCGTATGAGCCGTCGAAATGGAAAAGGACCTCGCGGTCATACCGGGTCCGGAATTTGCCGTCCTTCCCCCGGACGAGGGAGGATAAGGCAATCTCGTTAAGCATCTTTTCCTGTGCAAAAGGACAGTTCTTCCGCAGCTCAACCATATACTCTTCAATGGATTCGTAAAAAAACGGCAGCTCATTGTACTGGTTGAGGAGGTATTTCTTATTCCATCCAGGCGGGCACGGCTCTATATCGGCATGAACGAGCCCGGCGGCCGCATGCTGCGCCATGGCGGCATAGCGGGTGGCGTGCAGCGCCCCCATGGAATGCCCCATCAGGACGAAACCGGCAAGCTTAAGTTCCCGGACCAGTTTGTCCAGGTCGGAGACGTAATCATCGCAGGTATACGAAGGCGGGTCGGCCCAGCCGCTCAGCCCGTGGCCCCTCTGGTCGGGGGCGATAATCCTCAGCCTGGCTGCCGCTTCCCGGGCAAAATGGTCCCAGATATGGGCGTCGTCCCCGATCCCGTGGAGCATGATTACCGGGGGAGAAGGGGCTTGTCCCCATTCCAGGTAATGAAGGAGAGGGCCGTCTGTCTGAATAAATTTGTGTTCGCAGCGAATGTTCATGTGAGATTTACAGGCCAAACCTATCCAAATCGCATTCGGAAAGCCGCCTCAGGTAAGTCTGACTATCCTGGGCTTCACGAGTCTTTTATAGTCTATGAAGGGCAGTTTAATTAATTCTGTATGCGTACCGGCGCTGAATGCAATCTCGTCATCGTCGGCCAGGCTTTGATCAGCGAAAACATCCATCCCGTAAAGGTTGCCGAAGGGAGGCATGGCGCCAACCTCGCAATCCGGAAACATGCCTTTGAATTCCTCCTCAGAGGCTAAATCCACATGGTCGGCGCCGATCTCTTTTCTGAAGTAATCGAAATCGACTTTGTAGCTGGCCGGCAGGACAGCCATGGCCATCTTACCGTTGACAGTCACCATGACCGTTTTAGCAAGTTTCCTGCCTTTAATGTGGACACGGGCGGCAATTTCCTGCGCAGTGTAAGCTGGGGAGTGGGCGACCGAAACATACTTGATTTCGTATGTGTTCAGAAAATCCTTTAATTTTTTTACCGGCATATTGACCTCCTTATTTTAAGGAATTGTTTGCGTTCCATTTCTGCCGGAGTAAAGGAATATCAGTGGAGTGTTTTTATTATAACCCGTGCCGGCCGGGTTATACAACATCAATAATTTTGTCCCTTTGCGATATTTATTCGGATTGCCTTTCCCCGGCCCCGTGCTAATATTTATCGAAAACTGATTTGCAGGAGGGTGTACAGATGCTCTTCGTCAGGAAACAAGAGGAAACTCCGCTCCCCGTCCCGCCGCTGGACACCGCGGCCCCGGCCCAAACCGAGCAGGCGACATTCGCCCTGGGGTGATTCTGGGGCCCTGACGCCCTGTACGGGATCAATAACGGAGTGGTGAGGACAAGGGCCGGCTACTGCGGGGGGACGAAGGAAAACCCCACCTACAGGAGCCTCGGCGACCACAGCGAGACTATCCAGATGGACTTCGACCCGGAAACCGTCTCCTATGCCGACCTGCTGGATATTTTTTGGGAAAATCATCAGCCCGAATACAAGAGCTGGTCGCGCCAGTATGCGTCATTCATTTTCTGCCACAACGAGGAGCAGCAGGGGCTGGCCCTGAAGACAAAAGAGCGCGAGGAGGACTGGCTGAAAAAGAAGATCTACACGACTATCGTTCCTTATACTGTCTTTTACACGGCCGAGGATTACCACCAGAAATATTACCTGCGCCAGCAATCCGGCATAATGGCGGATTTCAACCGGAGGTACCCGAATGCGCGCGATTTCATGAATTCCACGGCGGCGGCGAGGATCAACGGATATGTCGCCGGATACGGCGCCCCGGCGCGGCTCAAGACGGAACTGGGCAGCTTCGGCCTGACGTCGGAAGGCAACAAGCGGCTGATGGATATTGTGAATTATACAAGAAGGTGAATTGTGCGCTCGCTGGGCCTGCGCCGCACTTGAGCCTGTCGGTGCCTAAATGTATGTCACTTCGACAAGCTCAGTGACCGCAATAATCAGGGGCGGCCCTCTGTAAATGGTACCCGCCCCTATACACGTTCCTTTTATCCTATTTTGCTTCCCTCTTCGACAATTCCCGGTAAATCTTTTCCGTGAGCGGGGTCGGCACGCCCAGCTGCCTGCCGGTTTTCAGTACGTAACCCGTGATCACTTCCAGCTCGGTCTGCGAGCCTTTTTCGAAATCGCGCTGCAGGGATGTCTTGGTCCCATGCGGGAATGCTGCGACCTTGTCCATCGTCTGCCTGACAACGTCCGGAGGGAATCCGACTTTCTTCGCCCTGGCGACCGCCTCTATTTCCTTCAGCACGCCTTCCAGGAACAGCTTGCCTTCTATCGAATCCAGGATCTCCCCGAAGGTCTTGCCGAAATAAGAGGTCAGCCCCGCCATCGAGCTGATGAAAATGTATTTCGTCCACAACGCCAGGTCTATGTCGCCGACGAGGTCGGCCTTGATCCCGGCATCCCGCAGCAGCTTTTCAACCGGCCGGTAATTTTCAACTTTCGCGGCGTCCTGCGGGCCGAAGACAAGCTGGCCCGAGCCGCCCCCCTGTTTGACATGACCGGGCCCCACGATGCTCGACCCGATGTACACGAGTCCCCCGAGGACGTCGGCCCCGGGGAGGATGGCCTTGATCCTTTCCGGGATGTCCACCCCGTTGAGGAGCGGGATAATGACCGTTTTCGGACCGACATTTTTCTTTATCTGGGCCGCGGCCTTTTCCAGGCCGTAGCTCTTTACGCAGAAAAGGACGAGGCCGAAAGTCCCCAGGTCTTCCGTGTTGTCTGTCGCGACATCCGGGACGGCCGTGAACTCCTCGCCCGGCGTGCTCAGTTTGAGGCCGTTCTTTTTAATGGCCGCCAGGTGCTCGCCGCGCGCCACGAACACGATCTCGTGCTCTTTCGACGCGGAATATTTCCGGGCCAGCAATCCCCCGTAATATCCGCCCACTCCGCCTATTCCGATTACGGCTATTTTCATCTGCAGCACCCCTTCAGGTTTATTTTGAGCACATTACTAAAACCGGCAGATTATTGCCATGCGGATTTTAAGCCGGCCTGCCCTTCCCGGCAATCCGCGCGGCGACAGCTACGGCCAGCACAATTATAAAAGTGACTGCCAGCCAGGCCGCGCCTTTGCCGGGCTGGTACGCTGCTTTTGCAACCGGCGCCGCGGCTGATGCCCCGGCATACACGGGGACCATCCAGGACAGGAAATACGATTGCATGTAAGCGAGCAGCCCGATAAGGGCCGTCAGGAAGATGGAGTGCTTGACCGTGAACCGGAATATATCGCTCTCATGCCCGACCAGCCCCGCCGCCGCCGTCGCAACCGATAGGGACTGGGGCGATATCATTTTGCCGCAGACCCCTCCGGAGCTGTTGGCGGCCACCGTGATCACGGGGTCCACCCCCACCCGCACGGCCGTGACTTCCTGGAGCTTTCCGAAAAGGGCGTTCGCGGACGCGTCCGACCCGGTCATGAAGACGCCTATCCACCCCAGGAAGGCCGCAAAGAACGGGAAAAGCGGCCCGGTCAGCGCAAAGGCGCTTCCGAGCGTGATCGCCATCCCGGAGAAATTCATGATGTACGCAAAACCCAGGATGGAGGATATCGTCAGGATGGGCCACTTCAGGGTTTCGATTGTCTGAGCGAAAACCCCGGCAGCCGTCCTGTACGTCGCCCCCATTACCGGGACGGAAACGATCCCGGCAAACAGGATCGCCGTTCCCGCCGCGCTCAGGATATTGAGGGAAAAGACCGCGGGCAGGGGTTTGCCGTCCCTGATGATCATCCCGTCAAGTCCGGGAACAGGGAACTTCACCAGGGTGTAATGGTCGAGGAGTTCCTTTATGGGCCCGACCCCCCAGGCCGCCACGAAGATCGACAGCAGGATGAAAGGGGTCCAGGCCCTGAACACCTGGCCTTTTGTATACCTGAGACTGGCCCTGCCCTCGCTGGGCGGCTCATCCGCAAAATGCCAGCTTTCCCGCGGGTGCCAGAACCTCAGGAAGACAACCAATGTTACGATGGATATCAGCGATGCCACTATGCTGGGCAGGTAAGGCCCCAGGTAATTTGCCGTGAGGAACTGGGCCAGGGCAAAAGAGCCCCCGCTCACCAGCGCCGCCGGCCACGCCTGGAAGCCCTTGCGCCAGCCGCTCATGAGGATCACGACATAAAACGGGATGATTGCGCTGATGAGAAACAACTGCCTGCCGACCATCTGGCTCAAGGCCATCTGGTCGACCCCGGAGACCTGGGAGGCGATAATAACAGGGATGCCTATTGCCCCGAAGGCGACAGGGGCGGTGTTGGCGACAAGGCAGATGCCGGCCGCGTAGAGATGGTTGAATCCGAGCCCCGCCAGCATCGCTGCCGTGATCGCCACGGGCGTGCCGAAGCCCGCCGCTCCCTCGATGAACGCCCCGAACGAAAATGCTATCAGGAGGGCCTGGACCCGCCGGTCGTCCGAGACCGCAGCCAGCGAGTTCTTGATTATCTCGAACTCGCCCGTCTTGCAGGAAAGGTTATAGATGAATAAGGCCGTGACCACGATCCAGCAGATCGGCCACAAGCCGAAGAGCATTCCCAGAAAAGTGGAGAGCAGGCTCAGCTTCGCGGGCATCGAATAAACGAGGACCGAAGCGGAAACGGCAATGGCCAGCGCTCCCAGCGCGGCCCAGTGGCCTTTCATGCGCCGCACCGCCAGCGCCCAGAACAGGTAAATGATCGGGACGACCGCAACCAGCGCCGAGCAGTAGATATTTCCGAAGGGGTCTGTCTGGACTGTCCAGGGCATGTTTCCCTTTTTCCAAAGCAATTTGAACCAATAAAACCCGATTTCCCCGCCATTGTCGAGGCATTTTTCCGGACCGCTTAAAGCGCCGCTCCGGCCATAGGACAAACACGGATTACCGGCGGATTTGGCGTCCTAAAAGATTTCCGTTCATCATCTTTGTTTAATTTCAGACCGTCTCCGATTGTTCTGGAAAGGCGAAGCAATCATATTAGCCTCGAACAAAGGAAGAGAAAGGAGGCCGTCAGAGATGAAAGAGATGATCGCAAAAGGAAAAGTCGAAAGGTTAACTGGCGACCGCACCGGCAGACCGCATTACATTAAGAAGATAGTCGAGTTCAGGTAAAAGGAATCAATTCCCGTTCAAGGGAATCAAAATAAGCCGGTCGAGGCCCGGGGCCTCCCGGCGGAAAAAAAAAGAAAGGAGATCGGCCATGAAGAAAGTTCAGAAAGACAAACCCAAGGGAATCAAGAAAGCCCAAAAATGGGTTGACCCCATGTGCACCCCGTTTGACAGGTAAGAAAACAAAAAAGGACCGGCCAACTGAAAAAATTTAAGGTGAAAGGAGACTCGACCATGATGAAAATCCAGAAAGAAAAACCCAAGGGAATCAAGAAAGCCCAGAAGTGGGTTGACCCAATGTGCACCCCGTTTGACAGGTAGAAAAGAGGGCGAGGGCCCTTTTAAAGGGCCTGGTTATAGCGGCAGGATAAACTTCCTGCCGCTTTTTTATAGGCTGGACCGGATACTGAGAATATCACGGTCCTGTACGACATAATTCTTCCCTTCCAGCCGGAACCGTCCCTTCTCGCGGATGGCTTTTTCCGAGCCGCACTCCATCAGGTCGTTATATGTAAAGCATTCTGCCCTGATGAACCCCCGGGACAAATCGGAGTGGATGGCCCCCGCGGCTTCGATCGCCGTATCGCCCCGGTGGATTGTCCAGGCACGGACCTCATCGGCGCCCACCGTGAAGAAGCTGATATAGCCCAGCAGGGCATAGGCAAGCTGGGTCAGCCTGTCACGCGCCGACTCGCTGATGCCGATGTCTTCCATGAACATCCGGACTTCTTCCTCGCTGTCCAGGCGGGATATCTCCATCTCGAATTTCCCGGCAAATTCAATCACCTCGCGGCCGTCCTGCATTTTTTCCATGATCCCGGCATTCCGTCCGAAGTTTCCCTCGTCGGAGTTGAGGATTGCCATGAGCGGCTTCTGGGTGAGGAACTGGAAGCCCCTGAGGAGTTTGATTTCTTCACAGTCGAGTTCGATTGATCTGACCGGCCGGTTTTCATTGAGGGCCGCGACGACTTTTTTCAGCACCTTTTCTTCCGCAAGGAGCGCATCCGTCTTCTGGCCGCGCTGGATGCTCCAGGCGATCCGCTCCAGGCGCTTTTCGGCAATCATAAGGTCGGACATGAGCATTTCTATTTCCAGCTGATCAAGTTCATCAAGGGGAGCAGGCTCACCCATGAGTCCGTCCTCAAAATTGCGGACCACAAGGGCGATCGCGTCGACCCTTTTGATCATGCCCATGGCCGCCCCGGAAAAGGCCTCCCCTTTGGCGGAACCGTCCGAGAGACCCACGAAATCGATTATCTCGATTGTGGCGTATGTTGTCTTTTTCGGCTGGTATATCTCGGAAAGCCTGGTCACCCGCTCATCGATGACATCAATTACAGCTAAATTCGGCTCGCTTTTGGTGTTGGCGTAAGATGTCACTTCGGCCCTGGACCTGGTCAGGGCGTTGAAGATTGTTGTCTTGCCCGAATTCGGCAGGCCGATAAGCCCGATTTTCATTTCTGTAAACCTCCGAAACATAAAAGAAAAAGCCACCTGCAAGGTGGCCTTGGACAAAGCCTTTTTTGGTGCGGGCCCGTAATATTATGAACCGGCCCGAATGTCAAATTTTATTTAGGATAATCTTTATTACCCGTGCAAGGGGCGGGTCTGAGACCCGCCCGCACGGAGAAAATTGACCTTATTTGGATTTAGAACAGGTTTTCCAGCAGTTCCCTCAGATGGGCTACCTGGACGAGGGTGATATCCTTTACTTTCGGCAGGTTGCGGGCATTCGTTTTCGGGAGGATGCATTTTTTAAAGCCCATGCGCTCCGCTTCTTTGATCCTCAGCTCCATCTGGCTGATCCCCCGGACCTCGCCCGTGAGGCCGACCTCCCCGAAGACAACCGTGTGCGGCTCAATGGAACGGTCAAGAAAGCTCGATGCAATGGAAGCGGTAATCCCGAGATCGATGGAGGGCTCGTCGACCCTGACGCCGCCGGCGACCTTGATATAAATATCATGGTTGCCGAGGTGAAGGCCGCAGATCTTGTCAAGGACGGCGACGAGGAGCGCGACCCGGTTCTGGTCGACGCCCATGGCGGTCCTCCTGGGCATCCCGAAGCTCGTGGTGCTCACGAGGGACTGCACTTCGACCAGGATGGGCCGGGTCCCTTCCAGGCTCGGCACCACGACCGTGCCCGGCACGCCTTCGGGCCGTTCGGAAAGGACGAATTCCGAGGGGTAGGCGACTTCCCGCAGGCCGCTGTCGCGCATTTCAAATACCCCGATCTCGTTGGCGGGGCCGTAGCGGTTCTTCATGCTCCGGATGATCCGGTATGAATGGCCGGAATCGCCTTCGAAATAAAGGACAGTGTCCACCATGTGCTCCAGGACCTTCGGGCCGGCGATGGACCCGTCCTTTGTCACGTGGCCGATCAGGAATATGGGAATGCCCGATTTCTTGGCCTCGATGATGAGGCGTTCCGCGGCTTCGCGCACCTGCCCCACACTGCCGGGCGCCGAAGATAAAGTGGATGAGTACATAGTCTGAATGGAATCGATGACGACGGCTTCCGGGTTATTCGCCTTTATCTGCTTGAGGATATTTTCAAGCGCGATATCCACCATGACGAGCAGGTTTCTGGAAGAGGCCCCGATCCTCTTGCCCCTCAATTTTATCTGGCGGGCCGATTCCTCCCCCGTAATGTAAAGGACTTTCAAATCCTTGCGTGCGATGCTCTCGAGCACCTGCAGCAGCAGGGTTGATTTTCCAATGCCCGGGTCGCCCCCGACGAGGACGGCCGAACCGGGGACGATGCCGCCGCCCAGGACCCGGTCCATTTCGGCAAGCCCCGATTTAAGGCGCTCGCCCTCATCCGCCTCGATAAGGTCGATGGAGACGGGCGGTTCGTTGAGCCTCAGTTCGGAGGGAAGCCCTGAGACCCGGATTTCCTCTTCCGAGAACTGGTTCCATTCGTTGCAGGAGGGGCATTTACCCAGCCATTTCGAGGATTGGTGGCCGCAGTTGCGGCAGAAAAAGGATGTCTTGATTTTTTCCCGCGGTGTGCCCATGAGTCGTCCTTCTGGCGGGAAACTATAGGTTTTTACCCGGGCCGTCAAATGGAATCTGCAATGACGGGGACCCATGAAAATGTCACCTCTGCGAAAGCAGGGGGCCAGAAAAAACCTGGATTCCCGGTCAAGCCGGGAATGACGAGTCGAGACAAACGGGGTCATTCCCGCGAAAGCGGGAATCCAGGTTCTACGCCCTCCCTCAATCCCTCCCACCAGGGGAGGGAAGATCAGATGTTGGGCGATACGCGCCCCTGCGAGCGAGAAAAGTGTCTCTCCTCCGGTCATTTACCCGCCGGAGCGCCTTTCCAAAAATTCTTGAGTAAAAATCCGTGTTCTGATAAGTTTTTGCGTTCGGGTTGAATAAATAAAAGAGGAAAACCTATGCACAATCCAAATTTCAGTTCCGGGCCCTGCAGCAAGAGGCCTGGCTGGTCGCTTGAGACTCTGAAAAACGCCCTGGTCGGCCGTTCCCACCGTTCGGACCCCGGGAAGGCCAGACTTGCCGAGGCCATTACCAGAAGCAAAAAACTATTGGGAATTCCGGATGATTACATCCTGGGGATCTTTCCCGGTTCCGATACCGGCGCCTTTGAAGCGGCAATGTGGACCATGCTCGGCCCCAAGCCGATAACCGTCCTGGTGTGGGAGAGTTTCAGCCAGGGCTGGGCAACCGACATCCAGAAGCAGCTTAAACTCAACCCCAAAATCCTGAAAGCCGAATACGGCGAGATCCCGGCGCTCGATTCAATTGACTGGTCGGGCGATGTCGTCTTTGTCGCCAACGGGACGACGAGCGGCGTCAAGCTGCCCAACTGGGACTGGGTCCCGGCCGAACGGGAGGGGCTCTCCATGTGCGACGCCACAAGCGCAGTCTTCGCAATGGATATCGACTGGTCCAAAATCGACGTCCTCACCTACTCCTGGCAGAAGTGCCTGGGCGGCGAGGCGGCCCACGGCGTCCTCGTAATGAGCCCGCGGGCGATGAAAAGGATTGAGACATACGATCCTCCCTGGCCGCTGCCGAAGGTGTTCCGGATGAAGAAAAACGGCAAGGTCGACAAGGCCATTTTTGAAGGCGATACTATCAACACGCCCTCCATGATCTGCGTGGAGGACTATCTCGACGCCCTCACCTGGGCCGAGCAGATCGGGCTTCAGGGCCTGATCGCCCGGAGCAGGCTGAACCTGAAAATGGTGGAGGGCTGGGTTGCCAGGACGGATTGGATAGAATTTCTCGCCCGCACCCCTGAGACCCGCTCCAACACATCCGTGTGTCTGAGCGTTGTCTCGGAAAAGTTCAAAGCCCTCGCGACAGATGCCCAATCGGCATTCCTCAAGGGGATCTCGGGCGAGTTGAGCAAAAAGGGAATAGCCCACGACATAAACTCGTACAAGGACGCGCCCCCGGGCTACCGGTTCTGGTGCGGTCCCACGATCGACCCCGAGAGCCTCAGGCAGGCTTTGGGCGCATTGGAAGAAACATATCTCAGGAAAGTGCAGGAGATCTGAGTCATCTCGAATTACAGCGGAGGATATTATGAAGGTTCTTGTTAGCGATACACTGGCCGAAGAAGGAATCCAGATATTCCGGAACGCGCCTGGAATAGAAGTTGATGTAATCACAAATCTTACCCCCGACGAACTCAAGGGGGTCATCGGCGAATATGACGGCCTTGCGATCCGCAGCGCCACAAAAGTCACAAAGGATATAATCGAGAAGGCAGACAACCTGAAGGTCATCGGCAGGGCCGGGATAGGCCTCGACAACGTCGACGCGCCGGCCGCCAGCAAGCGGGGCATCGTGGTCATGAACACCCCCGGCGGGAACACGATCACCACGGGCGAGCACGCGATCGCCATGATGCTGGCGCTCACGAGGAAAATCCCCCAGGCGACCGCTTCGATGAAGGGCGGCAAATGGGAAAAGAATAAATTCATGGGCCACGAGGTCTATAACAAAACTCTCGGCATCGTCGGGATCGGCCGGGTGGGGTCCATAGTGGCGGACAGGGCCCTGGGGCTCAAAATGCACGTCATCGCTTACGACCCGTTCATCTCTCCCGAAGTGGCCGAGAAAATGGGGATCACCCTTGTCACGCTCGACGAGCTTTACAGGAGATCGCATTTTATTTCCGTCCACACGCCCATGACCAAGGAAACCAGGGGCATCATCAATAAGGCGGCATTCGGGAAAATGCGCGACGGCGTATACATAATCAACTGCGCCAGGGGCGGCATTATCGTGGAAAGCGATCTTTACGACGCCATCGTATCGGGCAAGGTCGCGGGAGCGGCGCTCGACGTGTTCGAGGAAGAGCCGACCAAGAACAAGGCGCTTGTCGAACTCGAGCAGGTGATCTGCACGCCGCACCTGGGCGCCTCGACCGACGAGGCCCAGCGCAACGTCGCCATCGCCATCGCCGAGCAGATCGTCGATTTCCTCACCAAGGGCGAAATCCGCAATGCCGTAAATTTCCCCTCCATCAGCGCGGAGCTGCTGGCAAACATCAAGCCGTATTTGGTGCTTGCGGAAAAGCTCGGCAAATTCCAGGCGCAGCTTGCCCAGGGCGGAGTGAAGGAAGTCAATGTCGAGTACAGCGGCGAAATCCTCAACAACCAGGTGGCGCCGATCACGATCGCGCTGCTCAAGGGATTGCTCACCCCCATTCTGAAGGAGACCGTTAATTTCATCAACGCCCCGATCATCGCCAAGGAGCGCGGGATCAAGGTAATCGAGTCCCGGAGCAGCACCATCGAGGACTTCACGAACATGATCTCTCTCACGGTCACAACCACCAGGGAGAAGAGCTATACGGCGGGCGCGATTTTCGGCAGGCAGGACCCCAGGATCGTGCGGATCGACAAGTTCACGCTCGAAGCGATACCGGAAGGCAACATGCTTGTCCTTTACAACTTCGACAAGCCGGGCGTCATCGGGAACCTCGGGCATACACTGGGGAACAACCATATCAATATAGCCAGGCTGCAGTTGAGCAGGCAGCAGGTGGACGGGCAGGCACTGGTGGTGCTGAGCACGGACAGCTCCGTGCCCGACGATGTCCTGGGACAGCTCAGGGCTTTGCCGAACGTAATTTCAGTAGTACAAGTCGAGATTTAAGAAGAGAGGAATGAAATGGCCAATGTAGTCGTGGTCGGCACCCAGTGGGGTGATGAAGGCAAGGGGAAGATAGTCGACCTGTATTCACAGGACGCAAACGTGATAGTCCGGTTCCAGGGCGGCAATAACGCGGGGCACACCCTCGTGGTCAAAGGGGTGCAGACAATCCTGCACATCATCCCGTCCGGAATCCTTCACGAGGGCAAGATCTGCGTCATCGGCAACGGGGTAGTTGTAGACCCGAAGGTCCTGCTGGAGGAGATCGACCATCTCAAGGAAAGAAAACTCTTTCCCGCGAAGACGAAGCTCTACCTGAGCCAGGACGCGCATCTCATCATGCCGTACCACCGCCGGATCGATACCGCCCGGGAAGCTAAAAAGGGCGCGGGCAAGATCGGGACGACGGGCCGGGGGATCGGGCCCGCTTACGAGGACAAGGTTGGACGGTGCGGAATCAGGGCCATCGACCTGCTCGATAAAGAACTGCTCAGCGAACGCCTCCGCAGGAACGTGGAGGAGAAGAACTTCATGCTCACCCAGTTCTTCAAGGAAGAGCCCGTCGACTTCGATGCGATCTACAAGGAATACAGCGATTACGGCGAGCGCCTGCGCCCCTACATTGCAGATACCTCTCTTATAATAGACGAGGAGCTGAAAAAGGGCAGAAGGATCCTCTTCGAGGGCGCCCAGGGGTCCCACCTCGACATCGACCACGGGACATACCCGTTTGTCACCTCGTCCAGCACGATAGCGGGCAGCGCCTGCTGCGGCTCGGGTTTCGGGCCCACCCAGATCCAAGCCGTCGTCGGCATTATCAAGGCATATACGACGAGAGTCGGCGGAGGCCCCTTTGTCACGGAACTCACGGACGAAATCGGGGAAAGAATCCAGAAGGTCGGCCACGAATACGGAGCCACCACGGGCCGGAAACGCCGGTGCGGCTGGCTCGACATGGTAATGATCCGGCAGTCGGTCAGGCTTTCCGGGATCACCGGATTATCACTGACGAAACTTGACGTCCTCACCGGTCTTGATAAGATTAAAATCTGTACAGGCTATCGCGTGGGAGGAGAACTCATCACGAATGCCGTCCCGTCCGACCTCAAGGTCCTGGCGAAATGCGAGCCGGTCTATGAGGAACTCGACGGGTGGTCGGAGGACATCTCCACGGCCCGCGAGCTCAAGTCTCTGCCGGCCAATACGAGGAAGTACCTTGACAGGATCAGCCAGCTTTCGGGAGTCGAGATCATCCTGGTTTCCGTCGGCTCGGGGCGGGAAGAAACAATAGTCCTGAAAAACCCCCTCCGGGGCATGTAAAAGGGCTTTTTGTCTTGACAGCGCAGGAGGTTGTTGTTAAAACGCACCTTCTTTTAAAACCAAGGGTCGTTAGCTCAGTTCGGTAGAGCAGCGGACTTTTAATCCGTTGGTCAGGAGTTCAAATCTCCTACGACCCACCAGTATAAAAAAGGGCTTATCCCGTGTTGGCTGAGTCCTTTTTTGTTGATATCTCCACGATAGTGCCCAAATTGTGCCCATGCAGATTCCGCTCCTCCTCGTGCAACCGACTGGCCTTCTCTGCAGCACTCCGCAAGTCCTCTTCATTCACGATATTGTACCGGTCAAAGATCGAACGGGTCTTGTGTCCGGAGATATTCATTGCTACCCTCTCCGGTACCGCCGCCTATCATGGTGCGGACAGCCGTACGGCGAAAATCATGGAAGAGCCTGCCTTTGAGACCAGCCGCCTTACAAGGGTAGTGTAAAAGGATGTTCGCAATTTTGGAGTTGAAGGAGGCCATCGGAATCTCCTAAAAGGTTGTTAGTTTGCCAACCCTTGCCCGAACCGTACCTCCCATCTCAAAGATATCTGATTTACCGTTGAGTAATCCTTACCCTCCCTACGTTCCCCACCTCGCCGTCAACGCTGTAGCGCAGTTTCCGGAACCGGCTGAT